>NZ_JBIAZN010000014.1:0-223433 GCF_042899225.1 Streptomyces sp. NPDC000134 | reverse complement strand
AGTTCCCGCATCGGCGTCCAGGGGCCGGGCCGGCCGTCGGGATCGCGCAGGACGACATCGGCGGCCACCGCGTCGTGCCCCTCCCGGAACACGGTCGCGCTGACCCGGAACGTCTCGCCCGGCACCGCCTTCGCCGGGCGCCGGCCGCCGTCCACCAGGGGACGGACGTCCCGTACGGGGATGCGCCCGATCGTCGAAGTCGTCCTCATCGGCCTCTCACCTCCGCCGTTGCTCGCGGCCGGGCCCTCCGGCCCGGCCAAGGGGTCACGCCGCGCCGGAGGGGGTCTTCCGCCCCGACGAGACAAGCGGGTCCCGGGCATGCCGGTCCGGGGCACGCCGGTCCTGGGTACGCCGGTCCGGGGCATGCCGGTCCGGGGTACGGCGGCCTTGAGAATGCCGGTCCTGGGAGTGCCGGTCCGTGTGCCGGTCCGTGTGCCGGTCCGTGTGCCGGTCCGTCGCCGGCGGGCCCCGCCGGGCCGCTCGGACGGCCCGGGGCCGGTCGTCCTGCTCGCGCACACGGGTGACCCGGGGCGGGCGCAGATAGCGCTCGGCGGCGTCCGCGGCCTCCCGCGCGCAGCGCGCCCCCATCAGGACGCACAGGGTATGGCCGGAGTCCTCGAAGGCGGCCCGGACCGAGCGGTCGGCGGGCGAGGCGAGCATCATCCGTTCCCGGGCCCGGTACCGCCGCAACTCCCGGGCGACCTCGGCTTTCGCAGGTAGCAGCATGGTGCCCTGTGTCCTTCCGGGAGTCGATGGACGGGTGAGTACTTCACACATGGTGCACGGGTGACAACCCAGCGTCTTGTTGGAGCTTCAACCACCCGGGGCGGGGGTGCGGGCGGGGTGCCGGCCGCCCCCTCGTGTTGCACGAATGGACTACTGCTCCCACGCTGGAGTGACTCAGAAGCGATGCCCGCTCGCGCTTCGTGTTCGGGGCCCGGTCCGCCAGGAACGGGAAGGAGCGAGAGCTTCGCGGTGAGGAGTCAACGACGATGAAGACCGCAGTCCCCCGCTACTACCACCTCGACGTGGAAGTCAGTCCGGAACGGGTCCGACAGGTCAGGCGCATCCTGGCCGCTCACCTCAGGTTCTGGGACCTGGAGAACCTCGTGCAGCCCGTCTGCGGCGGCGCCGAGATGCTGCTCCGGGCCATCGACGAGCACGCCGGCGACAAGCGTACGTCGATCGAGCTGTGGTGGAACGGCCAGCACCTGATCACGGCCGTCGGGGGCAACGACCACGGACTCCGTCCCGATCAGGACCTGCGCGACTGCCTGGAGCACCTGGCCGCGACCAGCGACGGCTGGGGGTGCTGCGCCACCGACACCGGCGCCAAGGTCATCTGGTTCTCGCAGCGTGCCCGTGCCGGCGCACGCGTCCCGCTGGTGCCCACGGCACCCACGCCGATCACCCAGGAAGGGCTGGACGTGCCGCGTGAGATCATGCCGGTCGCCCGGCTCGCCGACCGGGCCTCGGGCACCGACGGCATCCTGGAGGAGGCCCGGTGACCGCCGCGAGACCGGACTGGAAGGGCGTGCCCGTCTGGAGCGGGCACCCCTACCCGCTGGGCGCCGCCTACGACGGACAGGGCACCAACTTCGCCCTGTTCAGCGAGGTCGCCCAACGCGTCGAGCTGGTCCTCGTCGACGAGGACGGCACCCACAGCTCCGTCCCGCTGCCCGAGGTCGACGGCTTCGTGTGGCACTGCTACCTCCCCAGCGTCGGCCCCGGCCAGCGCTACGGCTACCGCGTGCACGGCCCCTGGGCCCCGGCCGTCGGCCACCGCTGCAACCCGGCCAAGCTGCTCCTGGACCCGTACGCCCGCGCGGTGGACGGGTCGATGGACAACCACCGCTCGCTGCTGGAGCGGGCGCCGGGCCGGCCCGACCCCGCCGACAGCGCCGGGCACACCATGCTCGGCGTGGTCACCGACCCGTTCTTCGACTGGGGCGAGGACCGCCCGCCGCGGCGGCCCTACGCCGACACCGTCATCTACGAGGCCCACGTCAAGGGCCTCACCCGCACCCACCCCGAGGTGCCCCCCGAACTGCGGGGCACCTACGCCGGGCTGGCGCACCCCGCGGTCGTGGAGCACCTCACCTCGCTGGGGGTGACCGCCGTGGAGCTGATGCCGGTGCACCAGTTCGTGCACGACGGCGTCCTCCAGGACCGCGGCCTGTCCAACTACTGGGGCTACAACACCATCGGCTTCTTCGCGCCGCACAACGGCTACGCCGCCCACGGCACCCGCGGCCAGCAGGTCACCGAGTTCAAGGCCATGGTCAAGGCGCTGCACGAGGCCGGCCTGGAAGTCGTCCTCGACGTGGTCTACAACCACACCGCCGAGGGCAACGAGAACGGCCCCACCCTCTCCTTCCGGGGCATCGACAACGCCTCGTACTACCGCCTGGTCGACGGCGACTGGCAGCACTACTACGACACCACCGGCACCGGCAACAGCCTGCTGATGCGGCACCCCTACGTCCTCCAGTTGATCATGGATTCGCTGCGGTACTGGGTCACCGAGATGCACGTCGACGGGTTCCGCTTCGACCTGGCGGCCACCCTGGCCCGGCAGTTCCACGAGGTGGACCGGCTGTCGGCGTTCTTCGACCTGATCCAGCAGGACCCGGTGATCAGCCGCGTCAAACTGATCGCCGAGCCCTGGGACGTCGGCGAGGGCGGCTACCAGGTGGGCAACTTCCCGCCGCTGTGGTCGGAGTGGAACGGCATGTACCGCGACGCCGTACGGGACTTCTGGCGCGGCGAGGACCACACGCTGGGCGAGTTCGCGTCCCGGCTGACCGGCTCCTCCGACCTGTACCAGCACAGCCGGCGCCGCCCCCGCGCGAGCGTCAACTTCGTCACCGCGCACGACGGGTTCACCCTGCGCGACCTGGTGTCGTACAACGACAAGCACAACGAGGCCAACGGCGAGGACAACGCGGACGGCGAGAGCCACAACCGCTCCTGGAACTGCGGCGCCGAGGGCGACAGCGACGACCCGGCCGTCCTGGAGCTGCGCGCCCGCCAGCAGCGCAACCTGCTGGCCACGCTCATGCTCTCGCAGGGCATCCCGATGCTCTGCCACGGCGACGAGCTGGGCCGCACCCAGCGCGGCAACAACAACGCCTACTGCCAGGACAACGAGATCTCCTGGATCGACTGGCGGCTCACCGGGGAACAGCGCGGCCTGCTGGAGTTCGCCCGGCGCGTCATCGGCCTGCGCGCCGCCCACCCGGTGCTGCGGCGCCGGCGCTACTTCCGCGGCGAGACCGTCACCCACGCCGGGCAGCCGCTGCCCGACCTGGTGTGGCTCCAGCCGGACGCCCGGGAGATGACCGACGACGACTGGCGGCGCTCCGACGCCCACGCCGTCGGGGTCTTCCTCAACGGCGACGCCATCGCCGAACCCGACCCGTGCGGCAGGCCCGTCGTGGACGACTCCTTCCTGCTGCTGTTCAACAGCCACTGGGAGCCGGCCGGCTTCCGCCTGCCCGACGTCGCCTACGGCGAACGCTGGACCACCCTCGTCGACACCGCCGACCCGGAGGGCGTACCGGACGAGACCGAGCACAAGGCCGGCACCACGGTCACCGTGGAGCCGCGCAGCCTGGTGCTGCTGTCCCGGCCCTCGCGGTCCGGCCGGTGACGCAGGTGACGTCAGTGCCCGCGGCGCGAGGTGACCGTGAACGGCGCGCCGTCGGGGTCGCGGAGCACCGCCTCGCCCTCGCCCGCGGACAGCACGCTGCCGCCGTGCAGCTCCGCGGCCCGCGCGCAGGCGGCGACGTCCGAGGCGAAGAAGTGGACCTGCCAGTGCGGCCGGATGGTCGGGTCGGGCGCCGCCCCCAGCGCGCCCGACTCGATCCGCGCCACCACGTCCCCGCCGCTGCGCAGGACCACCTCGCCGCCCTCGTAGCCGACCTCGCAGGCGCCGGGGCGGCCGGAGGCCCAGTCCAGGACCTCGCCGTAGAAGATGGCGGCGTCGAAGGCGTCCCGGGTGCGCAGCTTGATGAAGGCCGGCTGGGCGCGCCGCCAGGTCTCCCAGTCGCTGAACAGCTCGCCCTCCCAGACACCGAAGGTGGCGCCGTCCCGGTCGGCCAGCAGCGCCGCCCGGCCCGGCGGCAGCGAGATCGGCCCGACCGCCGCGGTGCCGCCGCGCTCCTGCACCCGTCCGGCCGCCTGGTCCGCGCTGACCACGGCGAAGTACGGCGTCCAGGCCACCGCCATCTGCCACATGGTGGCGACCGCGGCGATCCCGGCGGCCGGCACCCCGTCGGCCAGCGCGATCCGGAAGCTGTCGCCGAGCCGGGCGGGCCGCCACTGCCAGCCGAGGACGGCGGAGTAGAACTCCTCGGTGGTCCGCAAGTCCCGGCTGGTCAGACTCACCCAGCAGGGCGCCCCGAACACGGACCGCGTGGACACGCGGTCCGTGGCACCGGCGGGGGAGGTCGTGTCGTGATTCATGGCAGTCGCGTCCTGATCTCGTCCACCGGCGGTCACCGGCTCGCGTACCAGTGTCCAGCCGGACGTGCTGGGGGCGCCTGCCGAGTACCCCGACGGAACCAGCGAAACGGCGGCGTATCGCCCCGTACGGCCCAGTGGCAGGGAGGGTGACCAGTGGCGACGATGGACGCGTCGGAGCGACAGCACGCGGCGCAGGCGGCGGCGACAGGCCGTACCCCGGAGGTGACCATGTCCAGGGACGGGGACCCGGACCGGACGGACGAGCTTCAGGAGCAGGTCCGGCAGCTCAAGGAGGCGGTGGTCTCGCACGCCGTCGTCGACCAGGCGATCGGCATGGTCGTCGTGCTCGGCCGGGTCTCGCCGGACCAGGGCTGGGCGGTGCTGAAGGAGGTCTCCCAGCACACCAACGTCAAACTGCGCAATGTCGCGGAGCTGATCCTGCTCTGGGGGCGCACCGGCGCGCTGCCGGGCGAGATCCGGGCCGCCCTGGAGGCGGCCCTGGACCGGCACGGCCCCACCCAGATCCCGGGCGCGCCGCCGCCGTGACCCCGCCCGGCCGCCGGGCGGCGGGGCGGGGCGGGGCCGGGTCAGCGGGGGTCGGCGAGTATCTCCTCGCGGAGCTGGGCGAAGCAGCCGCTGAGCAGCCGGGAGACGTGCATCTGGGATATGCCGAGCTGCCGGGCTATGTGGCTCTGCGTCATGCCCCGGAAGAAGCGCAGGTAGAGGATGGTGCGCTCGCGCTCGGGCAGCGCCTGCAGACAGGGCCGTACGGCGACCCGGTCGACCACGGTGTCGAAGGCCGGGTCGACCGCGCCGATCGCGTCCCCGAGCGCGTAGCCGTCGGTGCCGGGCATCTCCGCCTCCAGCGACAGCGCGGTGAAGCACTCCAGCGCCTCCAGGCCGGTGCTCACCTCCGCCACGGTGAGCTGCGCCTGCTCGGCGATCTCCTCGACCGTGGGGGCGCGTCCCGGGGTGGTCTGGGCCAGTTCCTTCGCCGCGCGCCGCACCCGGTTGCGCAGGTCCTGGACCCGTCGGGGCACGTGCAGCGTCCACATGTGATCGCGGAAGTGCCGTTTGATCTCGCCGGTCACGGTGGGGACGGCGTACGCCTCGAAGGCGTGACCGCGGGCCGGATCGTAGTGGTCGACGGCCTTGACCAGGCCGAGGGCCGCCACCTGGTACAGGTCCTCCAGGCTCTCCCCGCGGCCCCGGAAGCGGACGGCGATCCGCTCCGACATGGGCAGCCAGACCCGGATCAGCTCGTCCCGCAGCGCCTTGCGCTCCGGGCACTGGGGCAGTCGTGCGAGGCGCTCGAAATCCGCGCTCGTGTCGGGCGCGTCGTCATGCGGGTGGGGCTTGGTTCTGCCGGCGATACGCGTCATGCGCACCTCCTTCAGCAGGGGTCCGAAGCGCTGCCATGCGCTTTCCCAGATACATATATTCTCAAACAATCACCCATATAGCAGGACATAGGGCCGGGGATGCGGAGCAAGGGGCTCCGCGCCCGCCCGGGACGTGATGTGCGGCACGCCCCGTCCCGGTCCCGGGGACGGCCGCCGGGGGATCGTCGCTGCGCAGCGCTTGATCGCCGAGCAAAACGGGCGAACTCCCTGGCCACGGCGCATTCCGTGCATTTGACAGTGCACTGAGCACACGGATAGGAAGCAGCTCCAAGAGGTCGAGAGGTGCACCGTGTACGAGCCGAACGTGGTCGGGGACTGGCAGGAGTATGACGATCACCCCGGACTGCGGGTCCGTGTCCACCAGGTGGAGCGGGCCGAGCCGCCGCGCGGCCGGGACGACGCCGCGGAGGGGCTCGCGTACTTCCGGGTCCGCGTGATCGTCGAGAACCGGGGCGAACGCAAGTTCGGCATCCATCTGGAGGACGGTCAGATCGACGTGCGGATCGGCCCCGACGGCGAGGCCGCGTTCCTGGACTGGCGCAACTCCCAGTTCGTCGAGGGCTTCGACGTCTATCCGCTGCGCCGGGTCACCGCCGTGCTCTACGCGGCCGGCCCGGAGGCCGACCTGGACCGGGTCGACGTCCAGGTGCAGATGCGGGTCGACGAGGAGTGGACCGGCCGGAGGCTGTGGACCGGCGGCGTCGGACCGGACGCACCGGCCGCCGGAGGCTGCCCCGCCGCCGGCCGCGAGGAGCTGGCGCACCAGATCGGCGCCTTCCTGCGCGGCCAGGCCGAGGAGGGCACCGCCTGACGGCGGGGCCTCAGTGCGGGATGCCGTCGATGATCTCGCGGGCGCCCTGGCGCAGCAGGGAGACGGCGACCGAGGTGCCGAGGGTGGCCGGGTCGAGCCGGCCCGCCCACTCGTGGGCGTTCAGCCGGGTCTTGCCGTCCGGGGTGAAGACACAGGCGCGCAGCGAGAGTTCGCCGGTGCGGTCGACCCGCGCGTAACCGGCGATCGGGCTGTTGCAGTGCCCCTGGAGGACGTGCAGGAACATGCGTTCGGCGGTGGCCTCGCGGTGGGTGTCCGGGTGGCCGAGGCCGCTGACCGCGTCGATCAGCCGGTGGTCGTCCTCCCGGCACTGCAACGCCAGGACGCCCGCGCCGATCGGCGGCATCATCGCCTCGGGCGAGAGGACCTCGCTGACCACGTCGGTACGGCCGATGCGCTCCAGCCCGGACAGGGCCAGCAGCAGCGCGTCCGCCTCGCCGTCCGCGAGCTTGGCCAGCCGCCGGTTGGCGTTGCCGCGGAACGGAACGCACGTCAGATGCGGGTGGGAAGCGGCCAGTTGGGCCACCCGGCGCACCGAGGAGGTGCCGATCCGGGTCCCGGCCGGCAGCTCGTCCAGGGTGAGCCCGCCCGGGTGGACGAGGGCGTCGCGGATGTCGTCGCGGCGCAGGAACGCCGCGAAGACCGTGCCCGCCGGCAGCGGACGGTCGGCGGGCACGTCCTTGACGCAGTGCACCGCGAGGTCGGCCTCGCCGGCCAGCAGCGCGGCGTCGACCTCCTTGGTGAAGGCGCCCTTGCCCTCGACCCGCGCCAGATCGCCCAGCCACTTGTCACCGGTGGTGCGCACCGGGACCACCTCGGTGCGCACCCCGGGATGCAGCTCTGCCAACTCGCCCTGGACCCGAGCCACTTGAGCGAGGGCCATGGGCGAGTCGCGGGAGACGATCCGGATCATTTCGGGAACGGTCATGCGGGACACGATAGTGGCCCGCGGGTCAGGCGCCCGGGTCGAAGGCGATACCGGACGGCTTGGCGGCCGTCAGGTGGGAGACGAAACTGCCGTCCTTCAGACCGAAGTTCGCGCTGCCGAAGTCGTAGGCGACCAGCTTCTCGCGCACCCCGGCCGGGTAGCCGTTCCACCCGATCAGCGGCGGGTACTGCCAGGTGCCCTTGTGGTTCTCCGGCGGCTCGTCGCCGGAGGTCGCCAGGCGGAAGCAGTGGGTGCTGATGCCGTCCTTGTGGTAGACGATCTTGGCGTGCGTGCCGTCGAAGCGGACCGCCGAGCGGGCGTGCACGGTGAACGAGCCGTGGTTGGACGTCGACACGTACTGCACCTGGCCGTCCTGCACCCACACCACGACGTGCTCCCAGTCGTGCCGGTGGCCGCCGAGGCTGCTGCCGGGCAGCGCCTGGTCCTTCTCGAAGTACAGGCCGTACAGATAGGCGCACCAGCCGTTGTTGCACTTGGCGCGGGAGTAGCTGTTGGTGTTGTCCAGGTCGGCGGCGTCACGGCAGTTGCCGTTGAGCGCGCCGGTCGGGTTCAGGCCGGCGTTGACCGTGCCGTCCTGGCTGATGGCGGGCGTGGGGTAGCAGCCGTCGGTGTCGTAGTCGAAGGCCGGCTGGTACGTCCGCTCGGCCGCGTCCGCGTTGGCGGGCAGCGCCGGGGGCGGGGCGGCGAAGGCGGTGGCGGGGAAGGCGACGACCAGGGCGACGGCTCCGGCGACGGTGGTGAGCCATCTCCTGCGGCGGGTCCGGGACATGCTCGGCGACACTGCGTCCTCCTCGTGGGCGCAGCCCAACGGCTGTGGGGGGCAAGGGAGTTCAGAATCCCCTGATCGCCCTGCCGTGCCAAGAGGGCACGGGCGACCCCGTGATGAAGATCAGCCCAACTGTTGTGCTCGCGTCACACCAGGTCGTCGGGAACGTCCGCCGCCGACTCCTGCGGCGCCAGGTCCGGGCGCAGCCTCAGCCAGGACGGCTGACGCAGCATCCCCTCGCGGGTACGGGTGCTGTAGCGGACCTCGCCCACCAGCCGGGGCACCACCCAGCGGGCCCCGGGAACGGCCGGTACCGGATCGAAGGGGCACCGGTCGGTGCCGGCGGCGCGCAGCAGCCCGGCCAGTTCGGCGCGCTCGGCCTCGCTCCAGCCGGTGCCCACCCCGCCGACGTACCGCAGCCCGCCCGCGGCGCGCTGGCCGACGAGGACCGCGCCGGGCAGCCCGGTGAGCCGGCCCCTGCCCGGCAGCCAGCCGCCGATCACCACGTCCTCGCTGCGCATGTTCCGGATCTTGATCCAGGCCCGGGAGCGGACCCCCGGCTCGTACACCGAGTCCAGCCGCTTGCACACCAGTCCCTCCAGGCCGTGCTCGCGGGTGGCCCGCAGCGCCTGCTCGCCGTGGCCGACCAGGGCGGCGGGGGTCGACCAGGACGGCCCGTTCAGCCCGAGCCCCTCCAACTGCTCCCGCCGGTCGCTGTAGGGGCGGCGCAGCAGGGAGTGGCGGCCCAGGTGCAGCGCGTCGAAGAGCACGAGGTGCACCGGGACCCGTGCCGCCCGGTGCGCGGCGCGGCCCGGGGCGTGGGCCAGGCCCATCCGGGACTGGAGCAACTGGAAGTCGGCCCGGCCCCCCGGGTCCAGCGCCAGCACCTCGCCGTCCAGGACGGCGGGGGTGACGCCGACCGCCGCGCCGAGGGTGCGCAGCTCGGGGTAGGCGCCGGTGATGTCCTGCCCGGACCGGGCGCGCAGCAGCACGCTGCCGTCACCGGGCAGATAGGCCACCACGCGCTGGCCGTCCTGCTTGGTCTCGTAGGCCCAGCGGGCGTCCTGCGCGGCGGGCGGCAGGGTCCCGGGCGTGGCGAGCATGGGAGGGATCAGCGGCAGCTCCACGGGTGAAGGTGTCGACGTCCCGGGCCGCCGTCACGCGCCGTGCCGGCCAGGTTCGCCTGAACGGCGTCGGCGCCCGGCGCCGGCCGCCCCCGGGCCGCCGGCGGTGACGCGGGGCGGCACCCCCGGGGTCGTCGGCGGTGACGCGCTTCTCGCCCTTCAGCGGCGCGCCCGGACCCCCCGAACCGCCCCTCCCCGGTTGAGAGCCGGACGCGGAGGGATGATCCTGGACGACATGGAGCAGGTCTCCGCCGTGGCGATCATCGACGCCCAGGGCACGGTGACCGGGTGGAGCGAGGGCGCCCGGCGACTGACCGGTTACCCGGCCGAGGAGGCCGTGGGCCGGGCCGCCCTGGAGTTGCTCGCCCGGGATCTGCCGCCGGGGGCCGTGGCGGCGCTGTCGGGCCAGGTCCTGGTCCGGCACCGGGACGGCTCCGCCGTGGCGCTGACCTTGCGGGGCTGGCCGCTGCTCGGCGCGGACGGCACCCCCGGCGGGTACGCGGTGACCGCCGAGCAGCCCGGCGAGCGGGCCTTCGTGCTCACCGGCGAGACCTTCCGGCAGGCGTCCTTGTCGATGTCCGTCCACGACACCGGGCAGCGCTACCTCCGCGTCAACGACACCGCCCTGCGGATGATGGGCCTGACCGAGCGGGACCTGATCGGACGGCCGCTGCCGGAGGTCATGGAGAGCATCGAGGCCGGCGACCCGGTCTTCCTCGGGCATCTGCGGCAGGTCACCGCCACCGGACGGCCCCTGCGCTACGAGACCTTCAGCTCCGCCTCCTCCGTCCTCGGCGAACAGGCGTGGATCGTCGAGATGTGGCCGATCCGCGACCCCTCCGGCGAGGTGGCCGCCGTCGCCGTCGCCGGCCTGGAGAGCACCGAGCAGCACCGCGCCCGCCAGCGCCTGGGCCTGCTGAACGCCGCCGCGGCCGGCATCGGCACCACCCTGGACGTCGTCCGCACCGCCGAGGAGCTGATCGAGTTCCTCGTGCCGCGCCTCGCCGACTTCGCCAGCGTCGACCTGCTCGACTGGGTCCTGGGCGCCGCCGAGCCGTACGCGGTGACCGCCGAGGACCTCGTGCTGCGCCGGGTCGCCCACCGGGCCACCGCCCAGGGCCCCCGGCGGACCTCCGTCCGCCTCGGCGACAGCGGCGTCTACCCACCGTACTCCGCGCCCGCCCGCGCGGTCCGCGAGGCCCGTCCGGTGCTCACCGGGCCGGGCGACCCGGACTTCGACCGCTGGGTGCGGGTCCGCAACGAACAGGCCCCCGACCAGCGCGGCTTCCGCGACAGCATCCGCTCCACGCTGGCGGTGCCGCTGCTGGCCCGCGGCACCACCCTCGGCGTGATGGTCCTGGCCCGTGCCGCCGGCGAGCAGCCGTACGTCGCCGACGACATCGTCCTCGCCGAGGAACTCGCCAGCCGGGCCGCCGTCAGCGTGGACAACGCCCGCCGGTTCGCCCGGGAACGCACCACCGCGCTGGCCCTCCAGCACAGCCTGCTGCCCCGGGGCATGCCCGGACAGGCCGCCGTCGAGGTCGCCCACCGCTATCTGCCCTCCGGGTCGGCGGCCGGCATCGGCGGCGACTGGTTCGACGTGATCCCGCTCTCCGGCAGCCGGGTCGCCCTCGTCGTCGGCGACGTCGTCGGCCACGGCATCCCCTCCTCGGCGACCATGGGCCGGCTGTGCACCGCCGTGCGCACCCTCGCCGACGTCGACCTGCCGCCCGACGAACTCCTCACCCACCTCGACGACCTGGTGAGCCACCTCGCCTCCGACGACGGCGACGGGGAGGCCGCCGAACTCGGCGCCACCTGCCTGTACGCCGTCTACGACCCGGTCTCCCGCCGCCTCGCCCTGGCCGCCGCCGGCCACCCCCCGCCCGTCCTGCTCCGGCCCGACGGCACCGCCCGGCCGCTCCCCGTCACCGCCGGGCCGCCGCTCGGCGTCGGCGGGATGCCGTTCGAGGCGACGGAACTCCAGCTTCCCGAGGGCTCCGTAGTCGCCCTCTACACCGACGGGCTGATCGAGGGCCGGGACCGCGACGTCGACCACGCCACCGAGGAACTGTGCCGCGCCCTGACCGCGCCCGCCGCCTCGCTGGACGCCCAGTGCGACAACGTCCTCAAGGCCGTGATGCCCGAGGACCCCGGCGACGACGTCGCCCTGCTGCTGGCCCGCACCCGCGCGCTCGGCGCCGACCAGGTCGCCACCTGGGACGTCTCACCCGACCCGGCGCGGGTGGCGGCCGTCCGCCAGTCCGTCACCGACCGGCTGACCGCCTGGGGCCTGGACGAGACCGCCTTCGTCACCGAACTCGTGGCCAGCGAACTCGTCACCAACGCCATCCGCTACGGCGAACCCCCCATCCAGCTCCGCCTGATCCGGGACCGCACCCTGATCTGCGAGGTCTCCGACGGCAGTTCCACCTCCCCGCACCTGCGCCGCGCCCACGCCTACGACGAGGGCGGCCGGGGCCTGCTGCTGGTCGCCCAGCTCACCCAGCGCTGGGGCAGCAGGCAGACCGGCACCGGCAAGACCATCTGGGCCGAGCAGCCGCTGCCCCCGTGCTGACCGGGCCGGTCAGAACTCCTCGTGGGTGTCCGGGTCGCCGCCGAGCCGCCGGTGGGCACGGCCGGCCACGGCCCGCATCTGGTCCGCGTCCAGCTCGAAACCGAAGACGTCCAGGTTGGCGCGCTGCCGCCCGGGGTCGGACGACTTCGGGACAGGAACCGCGCCGAGCTGCACGTGCCAGCGCAGGACCGCCTGGCCGGGCGTCACCCCGTGCGCCTCGGCGACCGAGCCGATCGCCGGGTCGCCGAGCAGGTCGGCGCCGCGGCCCAGCGGGCTCCAGCTCTCGGTCCGCACGCCCTTGCGCTCGTGGAAGGCGCGCAGCTCCTCCTGCGGCAGCAGCGGGTGCAGCTCGATCTGGTTCACGGACGGCAGCACGCCCGTCTCCTTCTCCAGTCGCTCGATGTGCTCGACCGTGAAGTTGGAGACCCCGATCGACCGGACCAGCCCCTCCTCCCGCAGCTTGATCATGGCCTTCCAGGAGTCCACGTACCTGTCCACCCGGGGCAGCGGCCAGTGGATCAGGTACAGGTCCACGTAGTCGACGCCCAGGCGGGCCCGGGACTCCTCGAAGGAGGCGAGCGTCTCCTCGTAACCGTGGTGCCGGCCGGGCAGCTTGGTGGTGACGACGATCTCCTCGCGCGGTACGCCGGCGGCGGCCAGGGCGCGGCCGACGCCGCTCTCGTTGCGGTAGTTCGCCGCCGTGTCGACGAGCCGGTAGCCCAGGCCCAGGGCCCCGGCCACCTCCCGCTCCGCCTCCGCGTCGTCCATCGGCCAGGTGCCGAGCCCCAGCGCGGGCAGCGTCGTGCCGTCGTTGAGCGGGTGTGCCGGAATGCTGTTCACCACAGGGAACCTTCCCTCGACTGCGTACGGGCGCGACGGCCGTCCGGCGCCGCCCCTCCAGCCTCCGCGACGACGCGGCCGTGATCAACCGCGACCGCCGGGCACCATGGCCGACGGCGGCCCGGCCTGTCACGATCACCGGTGGACACCGGGACGGACGACCGAGCGGAGCGCGCATGACGACGGACAGGATCACGCGGGAAGGGGCCCCGGGCATCGAGGTCCGGCCCGCCGCCGGGCACATCGGCGCCGACATCACCGGCGTCGACCTGGCGGCCGGCCTCGACGAGGCGCAGACCGCCGCGATCCGGGCGGCGGTGCTGCGCTGGAAGGTGGTGTTCTTCCGCGGCCAGCGACTGGACCACGCCGGACACGTCGCCCTCGCCCGGCGGTTCGGCGAACCGGTCGTACTGCCCCGGCGCGGCAGGGCGTCGCCGCCGGACGTCCCGGAGATCGAGACGACCGCCGACCGGCTGGAGCTGGGCGGCCGGTTCGGCATGGCGCACGACGAGTGGCTCGCCCGCCGCCGGCCCAGCCTGCTGCGGGGCTGGCACTGCGACCACGGCGCCCGGATCGACCCGCCGGCCGCGACGATCCTGCGCGCCGAGACCGTGCCCCCGTACGGCGGCGACACCACCTGGGCCAACCTGGCCGCCGCCTACGCCGGACTGTCCGCGCCGCTGCGGGAGTTCGCGGCCGGGCTGCGCGCCGAGCACCGGCTCGGCGTCGGCTACCAGCCCCGGCCGGGTGACGACGGCTACGTCCGGCACCTCCTGGACCACCAGACCGCCACCGTCCACCCGCTGGTACGGGTCCATCCGGAGACCGGCGAGCGGGTGCTGTTCGTCAACGGCTACTACGTCGAGCAGATCACCGGCCTGTCCCGCCCCGAGAGCCGGGCCGTCCTCGACCTGCTGCTGGAGCAGGCGGTCCGGCCCGAGTACACGGTCCGCTTCCGCTGGGAGCCGGGCAGCGTCGCCTTCTGGGACAACCGGGCCACCATCCACCTCGCCCCGGGCGACACCGCCCACCTGGACCATCCCCGGATCATGCACCGCGTGATGCTGGCCGGGGACGTCCCCGTCGGTGTCGACGGCCGCCGCTCGGAGGCGATCACCGGCAGCGCGCCCGGACGCTGGTGACCCGGCCGCCCGCGGGCGTCAGCCGCGGTGGCCGGAGGGCCGGTCCGCGCCCCGCGCCCGGCTCCCGGCGGGCGGGGCCGGGGCGGGGCGGGGGCGGTGGCCGGCCGGCCGGCTGCTCCCGCCCTCGCCCAGGACCAGCAGCGGGTCGAACATCACCACCACCCCGGCCAGCAGCAGGAAGGCCACCGGGCCCAGCAGCATCGGCAGCAGCGTGGCCGGCGAGTCACCGGCCCAGGAGCTGCCGCCGTGGCGCACATGGACGCTGACCGCGGACATCGCCGTGTAGTGCATCCCGGACACGGCCAGGCCCATCACCAGGCTGGCCCCCAGGCTCGCCAGGAACCCCCGCACGGTGACCGCCGCCCACAGCGCCGCCGTCGCCGAGGCGACCGCGATCACCACCGACAGGGCGACGGTGAGGGTGTCGTAGCGGATGTCGCCGTCCAGGCGCAGTGCCGCCATGCCCAGGTAGTGCATGGAGGCCACCCCCAGCCCGGTGACGGCCCCGGCGAGGGCCAGCGTGCCGGGCCGGGACCCCCGGTAGCCCGCCGTGAACACGCCGACGCCGACCACGGCGATCGCCACGGCGAGGCTGAGCATGGTGAGACCCGCGTCGTAGCGGACGCGGGTCTCGGCTATCTGGAAGCCCATCATGGCGATGAAGTGCATCGTCCATATGCCGCAGCCGATGGAGGCGGCGCCCAGCGCCAGCCAGCCCGGCTTCCACGACCGGTGGTTGAACAGCGACCGGACCGTGCAGCGCAGCCCCAGCGCCCCGCCCAGACAGGCCATCACATAGGCCGCGACGGGTGTCACCAGCCCGTACCGGAACCCGTCGACCGTGCCTTCCATACGCCAACTCCCCCCAGAGTCATGGCCTTTCCGGCTGCACCACATCTACGGGGACCGGCGTGCAATTGCAAGGGGCCGCCGGAGCCGGGCTGAAACTCCTCTTGCGGAACCCCTCCCTCAGAACGTCCGACGCAACAGGCCGAGCAGCGCCGTCCAGTGCCGCTCGGCCGCCTCGGCGTCGTACGCGGCGGTGTCGGCCTGGGTGTATCCGTGGCGGGCGCCGGCGTAGACCTCGCAGCGGTGGCGGACCCCGGCGGCCGTCAGTGCCGCCTCCAGTTGCTCCTGCTGCTTTGGGGGCATCGAGCGGTCGTGGTCGGCGTGGGCGAGGTACACCTCGGCGGTGATCCTGCCGGCCAGCAGGTGCGGGCTGTCCGGGTCGTCGGTCGCCAGGTGCCCGCCGTGGAAGCCGGCCGCCGCCGCCACCCGGTCCGGGAAGGTGCCCGCGGTCAGCAGGGCGAGCCGGGCGCCCATGCAGTAACCGGTCAGCGCCACCGGTCCGTCGGCCGCCGCCGGGCACTCCTCCAGGTACCGCAGCCAGGCTCGCGCGTCCCGGGTCACCGTCTCGGGCGTGAGGGACGCCATGATCGGGCCGAGCCGCTCGAAGATCTCCGGTCGCGCCCCCGGGTCGATGAACTCGGGCAGCTCCACGACCGGCGCCCGACCGTGCCGGTAGAACACGTTGGGCACCAGGACGGTGTGCCCGGCGCCGGCCAGCCTGTCCGCCATGGCCCGCAGATGCGGACGCAGCCCGAAGGCGTCCATGTAGAGCAGGACCGCGGGATGCGGCACCCCGTCCGCCGGAGCGACCAGATACGCGTCGGCGGTGCCGTCCTCGGTGGGGACGTCGACAGCGGTTCCCTGTACGTCGGTCATGGCTCGCCTGCCTTCCTGTGGGGAGCGCCCGGCCCGTCCGCGACCCGGGCGGACCATGGTCATCGTGGCACGCCCGGTCACCGCCCGCGCCGCCCGCGCCGCCCGCCCCCGCCGGTGCGACCGTGGCCGGCCGGCCCCCCGGGGCGGTCCGTCGCCCGGCTACTCGAACCGGGTGGTGTCGCCCGCGCCCCGGCGTACGATCTCCGCCTCGCCGCCGGAGAAGTCGACCACCGTGGTCGGCTCGGTCCCGCAGTCGCCGGAGTCGAGCACCGCGTCCAGCACATGGTCGAGGCGGTCCTTGATCTCCCAGCCCTGGGTCAGCGGCTCCTCCTCGCCGGGCAGCAGCAGGGTGCTGGACAGCAGCGGCTCGCCGAGTTCGGCGAGCAGGGCCTGGGCGACCACGTGGTCGGGGATGCGCACGCCGACGGTCTTCTTCTTCGGGTGCTGGAGCATCCGCGGCACCTCGCGGGTCGCGGGCAGGATGAAGGTGTAACTGCCGGGCGTCGAGGCCTTGATGGCCCGGAACACGTCGTTGTCGATCCGTACGAACTGCCCGAGCTGCGCGAAGTCCTGGCAGACCAGGGTGAAGTGGTGCCGGTCGTCCAGATGCCGGATCGACCGGATGCGGTCCACGCCGTCACGGCTGCCGAGCCGGCAGCCCAGCGCGTAGCAGGAGTCCGTCGGGTACGCGATCAGCGCGTCCGCGCGGATGCTGTCGGCGACCTGCGCGATGCTGCGCGGCTGCGGGTTGTCGGGGTGCACGTCGAAGTACTTCGCCATCCGACGAGCTTATGCCCGCCCCGGCGCGGCGGCCGAACGGGCCGGGCGGCCGGCCATGAGGTAGCGTCGCCCGGCCGGATCGGGGCAGAGGGCTGACAGGGGGAGCCCGGAGAGCGGCGGACACCGGGAGCGACGGGGGAGGGGAGCGGACCGAGTGGGTGACGGGCACCGGGCGTGGGCCGAGGAACTGCTCGACCGGCTCCGGCCGGGCGACGGCGACGTCCGCCGGGTCGTGGACTGGCTGGCCGGTGCCGTACGGGCGGTGGTGTCGCTCCAGGACGCCTCCGGCCGTCTCCTCGCCGGCCTGCGCACCCCGCTGGACGAGGACCTGCTCCGCGAGGTCACCGCCGGCCGGATCGCCTCCGCCGCCTACACGGACGCCGGACGCCACGTCCGCCTGGTCCGCGCCGGCCCGGCAGGAACCGCGCCGGCCGCCGTCCTCGCGGTGTCCCGCGCCGCGCCCTTCGACGCCCGCGCCTCCGGCATCGTCACCCACACCGCGCGGGCCCTCGCCCTGCTGCTGGCCGCCCGGGAACAGGCCGGGTCCGGGCACAGGCTGGAACGGGCCACCGCCGACCTGCGACTGGCCATCCTGCAACTGCTGATGGTGGAGGACACCGTCTCCGCCCGCCGGGTCGCCGCCGGGCTCTGGCCGGGCCTGCTCGACACCGACTCGGCGTGCGTGTACGTCGTCGAGAGCGACCCCGGCGAACGCGACCGACTGGCCGAGGAGTGCCGGCGGGCGACGGGGGAGCGGGCGCTGGTGGTGCGCTGCCCCGCCATGGACGGCCACGTCATCGTCGTCGCGCCCCGGGACACCGCCGGCGCCGCCCTGCGGTCGCTGGCCGGCCGGCACCGGGGGGTCTACCTCGGCGGCAGCACCCGGCAGAGCCTGGCCCGCACCGCCACCGCCTACGGACAGGCCGTCAGCGCCCTGGCCATCGCCCGCTTCCACCCCGGGCGGAGCGCGGTGTACGCCGAGCGCACCCGCCCCGAGCGGCTGATGGACCCGGCCGCGCTGTACGACTGGACGGCGTGCCTGCTGCGCCCGCTGGACGCGCTGGCCCACCACACCCGCGCCGAACTGCTCGCCACCACCCGACTGGGCCTGGAGTTCACCGCGGTCAGCGCCGCCAAGATCCTCGGCGTCAGCCGCAACACCGTGCGCGCCCGCATGGACCGGGTCGAGAAGCTGCTGGGCACCGACTTCTCCGACCTCACCGTCCGGGCCGCGGTCCACCTGGCCCTGAACGCCGAGGCCGGTCTCCCGCAGCGCCGCCCGGCACCCGGCGCGGGGGCGGTGCCGGCCGGGCTGCCCGGCCTGCTGGCGGGGCCCGCCCCGCGCACCTGGGCCCGGGACCTGCTCGGCAGGCTGGACGCCGACCCGCGCGGCACCCGGCGGACGCTGCGCACCTGGATCGCGGCCGGCGGCAACGCCGAGCGGGCCGCCCGCGCCCTGGGCGTCCATCCGCAGACGGTGCGCGAGCACGTACGCGGCGCCGAACCCCTCCTGGAGCGCCGGCTGCTGGCGGCCGGAAGCGATCTGTACGAGGTCGTCCTCGCCCATCTGGCGGCCGGTGACCTCGACCCGCCCGCGCTGCCGGGGACGAAAACGGGCCATCCGGACTCACCTGTGCACGGGTGAGTCCGCACGGCCCGGCAGCGGGCACCGGCACGATTCACAGGGGCACGGCCGCCCGCGTAGGTTCGACGCACGGCGGGGCACGACCGGAACGGGGGACCGGTCGCGCCCCGCGGAGGCGTCAGCCGCCCGGCAGGATCACCGCACGGCCGTTGACCTTGCCCTCGTGCAGCCTCTCGTACGCCAGCGGCGCCTCGTCCAGCGAGTACGTCTCGGTGTGCACCGACACCGCGCCCGAGCGGGCCAGCGCCAGCACCTCGATCAGCTCGCTGCGGCTGCCCCAGTAGGGCGCCGACACCGACACCTCGAACGGCGTCAGCCCGAAGCCCACCGGGAGCGGCGCGCCGCCGATGCCGACCAGCGTGACGTCGGACTCGACGCCCGCGACCCCGGCGGCGGTCCTGACGGTGGGGGCCACGCCGACGAAGTCGAACACGGCCTGGGCGCCGACCGGCCCGGTGATCCGGCGGACGGCCTCGACGGCCCCGGCGTCCGACAGCACCGTCTCGTGGGCGCCGACCTCACGGGCCAGGCGCAGCTTGTCCTCGCCGACGTCGAGGGCGACGACCCGGGCGGAGGTGAGGGTGCGCAGCAACTGGATGGCGACGTGCCCGAGCCCGCCGGCGCCGATGACCACCGCCGTCGAGCCCGGCACCAGCTTGGGCAGCGACTTCTTGATGGCGTGGTACGGCGTGAGCCCCGCGTCGGTCAGCGGCACCGCCGCGACCGGGTCCAGGCCGTCCAGCGGGACCAGGTGCCGGGGGTCGTCGATCAGCAGGTACTCGGCCATCGAGCCGGGCCGGCCGAGGCCGGGCGGGTGGATGCCCAGTTCGTCGGCGCGCAGGCAGTAGTTCTCCTTGCCCTCGGCGCACTTGACGCAGGTGCCGCAGCCCCAGGGGCCGTAGACGGCGACCGCGTCGCCCTCGGCGAGCCCCCTCACGCCGTCGCCGAGCGCGGCGACCGTGCCGACGCCCTCGTGGCCGAGGGTGAGCGGCAGCTCGTACGGGAAGCCCTCGGCGGGCCAGCTCATCACGGCGATGTCGGAGTGGCACACGCCGGCGGCGGTGACCTTCAACAGCACCTGTCCGGGCCCGGGTTCCGGGTCGGGGACCGTGACCACCTCGGGGGGTGCCCCGACGGTGCGGTACTGCAGTGCCTTCATGGTGGAACTCCCTTGTTCACCCCCCGTCGGCGGTGGTGGATCAGACGGCGGTGTAGGCGCCGTCGACCAGGTGGTAGCTGCCGGTGACGAAGGACGCCCGGTCGGACAGCAGGAAGGCGATCAGCTCGGCGACCTCCTCCGGGCGGCCGAGGCGGCCGGCCGGGTGCAGGGCGACGAGACCGTCGTAGGCGTCCTGGTCCATGCTCTTCAGCAGCGGGGTCTCGATGAAGCCGGGGCCGACCGAGTTGATCCGGATGCCCTTGGCGGCGTACTCGGCGGCGGCGGACTTGGTCAGGCCGACCACGCCGTGCTTGGCGGCGACGTAGGCGGGGGAGCCGGGGAAGGCCACCGAACCGAGGATGGAGGCGACGTTGACGATGGCGCCGCCCTTGCCCGCGGCCTCGATGACGGGCAGTTCGTGGCGCATCGAGTAGAAGACGCCGTCGAGGTTGGTGCGGATCACCCGGTCGTACGCGGCGATGTCGTACTCGCCGGTGGGGGCGCTGGGGCCGCCGATGCCGGCGTTGTTCACGGCGAGGTCCAGGCCGCCGAAGGTGTCGACGGTGAACCGCACGGCCGCCTCGACGGACTCCGGGCGGGTGACGTCCAGTTCGACGGCGGCGGCCTCGATGCCCTCGGCCTTCAGGCCGGCGGCGGCCCGCTCGGCGCCCTCGGCGTTGTAGTCGGCGATGACGACCTTCGCGCCGCCGGCGCCGAGGCGGCGGGCGGTGGCCAGGCCGATGCCGGAGGCGGCGCCGGTGACGAGCGCGGTGCGGCCGGTGAACTCGGCGGTGAGGTCGGTGGCGGGGGTGCCCGAAGTGGTCATGGTGCTGTCACTCTTCCGTGGTGGTGCTGTGGGCGGTCGCGGCTGCGACCTCCGAGGTCAGGGCGTCGTAGGCCCCCTCCACCAGGGCGGCGAGGTCCCCGGCTCCCGAGTCGTGCTCCGCGCCGCGGGCCCAGACGCGCAGGGCGGCGACGAGGATTCCGGCGGCGGCGTCGACGACGGCGGCCGGGCGGACGTCCCCGAGGGCGTCGGTGCCCAGCCGTTCGGCGACGATCCGGATCGACTCCTCCTGGGCGTCGACCCGGATGCGCTGGTAGGCGGCGAACAGGGCGGGTTCGGTGTCGACCAGGGCCAGCAGCGCGCGCATCCGCGGACGCACGTGCCAGGGCGGGTCCCGCCGGTCGGTCAGCCAGTCCCGGACCGCCGCGCGGTAGGCGAGCAGCGGGGGCTCGGCGACGGGGCGGGCCCGCAGCAGGGCGTTGATCCGGTCGCCGTCGCGGCGCACGAAGTCGAGGGCGGCCTCCTCCTTGCCGGTGAAGTACCGGCTGAAGGTGCGGCGCGTGACGTCCGCGCGGTCGGCGACGGCCTCCACGGTCGTCGCCGCCGGGCCCAGCTCCAGGAACAGGTCGCAGGCGGCGGTGGCGAGCGCGTCGCGGGTCCGCCGCGCCTTGCTCCGCCGCCGGTCGTCCGGGGCGTCCAGGGGCTTCGTTGCCGTCATGAGGCCACCGTACACCCGAAAATGTCCCACTGGGACATGTGTCCCGATGGGACATTCGCGGGATGGCCGAATCGCTTCCCGACCCGGCGCGCGGCCGGTCCGGCGCGGTGTGCCCCCACCTCGCCCGGGTACCCGGACGACTCCGAACGGGGGCCGCACAAGACGACGAACGCGAGGAGGAGGACCCCATGACCGGTGGCGCGGAGACCGGCGGAGCGACCGGCACGCAGGACAAGGACTACAACCTCGTCTGGTACGTCGAGTCGTGCCTGAGCAACGCGTTGCGACTGGAGACGTACATCAAGGACGCCGAGCGCGAGAAGGACACCGAGGTCGCCGAGCTGTTCCGCAAGGCGCAGGCGGACAGCCGCAAGGGCGCCGAGCTGGGCAAGAAGCTGCTGCGCGCCCGCCTGAGCGACGGGTGACGACCGCTCGCCGCGCGGCCCGGACACCCCGGCCCACCGGGTGTCCGGGCCGCCGCACGCGTACCCGCCGCACCCCGGCCGCCCCCTCGGCAGGGTGAACGGCCCGGGACGGTTCCGCCTGGCGCGCGCCGTCGTCATGGCTCCACGATGCGCCGACCGGCGGTGTCCGGCCAGTCGCGAGGTGCGCGGGAGCGTGCGAGTGTCGCAGGTGACTGACGGGCCGGGGCCGGGTACCCGGGCCACCCACGCGACCGGCCGACGGCCGCCCCCGCCGCGATGCCCGCCGGGCGGCGGCCACGAGTCGAAGGAGCCCATCGACATGACCGACGTATCCAGCCAGGGTCCCGCTTCCGGCGACGACCGCGAGGTGCTCACCAACCGGCAGGGGCACCCCGTCTACGACAACCAGAACCAGCGCACGGTCGGCGCCCGCGGACCCGCCACGCTGGAGAACTACCAGTTCCTGGAGAAGATCAGCCACTTCGACCGGGAGCGCATCCCCGAACGCGTCGTGCACGCCCGGGGCGTCACCGCGTACGGCTTCTTCGAGGCGTACGGCGCCTGGGGCGACGAGCCGATCGACCGGTACACCCGGGCCAAGCTGTTCCAGGAGCGCGGCAAGCGCACCGACGTGGCCGTCCGCTTCTCCACCGTCATCGGCGGCCGGGACTCCTCCGAGGCCGCCCGCGACCCGCGCGGCTTCGCCGTGAAGTTCTACACCGAGGACGGCAACTGGGACCTGGTCGGCAACAACCTGGGCGTCTTCTTCATCCGGGACGCCATCAAGTTCCCGGACGTCATCCACGCGCTCAAGCCCGACCCGGTCACCTTCGAGCAGCAGCCCCGGCGCATCTTCGACTTCATGTCGCAGACGCCCGAATGCATGCACATGCTGGTCAACCTGTTCAGCCCGCGCGGCATCCCCGCCGACTACCGCCACCAGCAGGGCTTCGGCGTCAACACCTACAAGTGGGTGAACGCGGCCGGGGAGACCAAGCTCGTCAAGTACCACTGGATGCCCAAGCAGGGCGTGCGCAGCATGACCGAGGAGGACGCCGCCAACGTCCAGGCGGACTCCACCGGCCACGCCACCAAGAACCTCTACGAGGCCGTCGCCCGCGGCGACTACCCGGAGTGGGAGCTGCTCGTCCAGATGATGGACGACCACGACCACCCGGAGCTGGACTTCGACCCGCTGGACGACACCAAGACCTGGCCGGAGCAGGACTTCCCGCCCAAGCCGGTCGGCCGGATGGTGCTGGACCGGATGCCGGAGAACTACTTCGCCGAGAACGAGCAGATCTCCTTCGGCACCGGTGTCCTCGTCGACGGCCTGGACTTCTCCGACGACAAGATGCTGGTCGGCCGGACCTTCTCCTACAGCGACACCCAGCGCTACCGGGTCGGCCCGAACTACCTCCAGCTCCCCGTCAACCAGGCCAAGAACGCGAACGTGCGCACCAACCAGCGCGACGGCCAGATGGCGTACCACCAGGACGGCGGCGGCGAGAACCCGATCGTCAACTACGAGCCGTCGATCACCGGCGGCCTGCGCGAGGGCCAGTACCCCACGCACGACGAGCAGGGACCGGAGATCCGCGGCCGGGTCACCCGCAAGCGCATCCCGCGCACCAACGACTACCTCCAGGCCGGGCAGCGCTACTGCCTGATGGAGCAGTGGGAGCGGGACGACCTGGTGAAGAACTTCGTCGACCTGCTCTCGCAGTGTCCCCGTCCGATCCAGGAGCGGATGGTGTGGCACTTCCTGCTGGTCGACAACGACCTCGGGCTGCGCGTCGGCGAGGGCATCGGCATCGGCCCCGAGGACGTGGCCGGGCTGGAACCGCTGGCCAGCCAGGACCTCACCGACGAGGACCGCAAGCGGCTGTCCCACCTCGGCAAGAACCCGCCGCGTGACGTCGAGGGCCTCACCATGACCCACTGCGTGCCCAATGAGCGGCACGTGGTGACCCGGTGAGTCACCGCCCGGACCGGGCCGCCCGCGCCACCGCGAGGGCCTGCTCCGCGTAGCCGCGTCCGAACAGCACGGCGTGCACCAGCAGCGGGAAGAGCTGGTGCACGCCGACGCGTTCCGGCCAGCCCGCGGCGAGCGGTGCCGCCTCCTGGTAGCCGTCCAGGACCCGGTCGAGGTGGGGGCAGCCGAACAGGCTCAGCATCGCCAGGTCGGTCTCGCGGTGCCCGCCGTGCGCGGCCGGGTCGATCAGCCGGACCTCGCCGTCGGCGCCCCACAGGACGTTGCCGTTCCACAGGTCGCCGTGCAGCTTCGCGGGCGGCTCCGGGGGACCGGCCAGCTCGGGCAGGTGCTCGCAGACCCGCTCGACGTCGGCGGCCTCGGCGGGCCGGACGGTGCCGTCGTCCACCGCGCGCCGCAGATACGGCAGCACCCGGTGCTCGGCGTACCAGCGCGGCCAGTCGGTGCCCGGCGCGTTGCGCATCGGGGCGGCGCCGATGAACGCCTCCTCGGGCCCGCCGGGCGGCGCGGCACCGAAGGCGGGCGCCCCCGCGGCGTGCAGCGCGGCCAGATCCCGCCCGAACCGGACGGCCGCCCCGGGTGTCGGTGGGCCCTCCTCGACCAGTTCGGTCACCAGCCACCGGCCGTCCTCGCCGAGCACCGCGGGCACCCGGACCGCCCCGGCGGCGGCCAGCCAGCGCAGCCCGGCCGCCTCCGCCCGGACCGCGCCCTCGGCGCGTTTGACCATCACCGCGAGCCCGCCGTCGAGCGTGACCTCGGCGAGCGCCCCCGACCGCCGGCGCTCACCGGTCACCGCCCGGCCGGTCAGCCGGGCCGCTGCGGCCCCGGGCCCCTCACCGTCCGCCGGATGCGAAGAACAGGTCGTGTCCACGCCGCCCACCCTACGACCGGCCGGGGGGTGTCCCGCCGACCCGGTGAAATCGGCCGACGACGCCTATCGAACCGCCCGGTGGCGGGGGACCAGTGAGACCATGACCAGTTCAGCGTTTCCTCGTACGATCATCCTGCCGAGCGCCGTGTGCGAACAGGCCGCCCAGCACCTCGAACACGCGGTGCAGCGGGCCATCGACGGCGCCGCCGCCCCCTGGCGGGCCTTCCGCGGAGCGGAGGAGAAGCACGGCGAACTGCCCGTCTCCATCGTCGAACAGGCCGCCTCCTGCCTCCTGGTGCTGGCCGCCGAGAGCGCCCAGCACCTGCGCCCCTCCGCCCTGCGCACCCTGATCGGTGTCGCCCTGCACCTGCGGGACAGCGCCGAGGCGGTCCGCCGCCCCACCGTCACCAGCGGCCCCTGGTGAGCGGCGCCCGGCGGGCCGGTTCAGGTGCCGAGCACCCGCAATGACGCCCACAGGGCGACCGTCGAGGCCAGCAGCGTCGCCGGTACGGCGAGCAGTCCGAGCCGGGTGAAGCGGCCGAGGTCCACGGCGATGCCGTGCTGGTGCAGGATGCGGCGCCACAACAGGGTGGCCAGCGAGCCGACGTAGGTCAGGTTCGGACCCAGGTTCACGCCGATCAGCACCGCGAGGACCGGGCCGGGACCGCCCGGCGCGGCCAGCGGCAGCAGGGCCAGGACCGCCGGCAGGTTGTTGATCAGGTTGGCCAGCACCGCGGCGACCACCGCCACCCCGAGCAGCGCGGACAGCCCGTCGCCGAGCGGCAGCAGCTTGGCCAGCCCGGTGGCGAGGCCGCCCGACACCACCGCCTGCACCACCACGCCCAGCGCCAGCACGAACAGGCAGAACAGCGGTGAGGCGGCGCCGACCAGCTCCCGTACCGTGGTCCGGCGCCGCAGCAGCTCCCGGCCGCCCAGCACGGCCACCCCGCCGAGCGCCGCCCACGCCGGCTCCTGCCCGGCCAGCGAGACCACCGCGAACCCGGCCAGCGTCAGCGCGAGCACCACCAGCGTGAAACGGGGGACGCGCGGGGCGGCCCGGTCCGCCGGGCCGGCGCCCTCCGGCGCGGTCCGCTCGCTCAGGTCGGCGCGGAAGAAACGGCGGAAGACGGCGTACTCCACCGCGATCGCCGCCAGCCACGGCAGCGTCATCAGCGCGGCGAACCGGGTGAAGGTCAGCCCGCTCGCGGTGAACGCCAGCAGGTTCGTCAGGTTCGACACCGGCAGCAGCAGCGACGCGGAGTTGGCCAGGTGGGCGGTGGCGTACACATGCGGACGCGCCAGGGCGCCGGCGCGGGCGGCGGTCGCCAGGACGACCGGGGTGAGCAGGACGACCGTGGCGTCCAGGCTCAGGACGGCGGTGACCGCGCAGGCCACGGCGAACACCCCCGCCAGCAGTCGCCGGGGACTGCCGCCGCACCGGCGGGCCACCACCGCGCCGGCCGCCTCGAACAGGCCCTCCCGCGCGCACAGGTGCGCCAGCACCAGCACCAGCGCCAGGAACCCGACGACCGGCAGCAGGCTGCGGACCTGGGCCCAGGCCGCGTGCGGGGTGACCGTGCCGAGCGCCACGGCCAGCGCGGCGGCGGGCACGGCCGCGGCGGCCTCCGGCAGGCCCCGGGGGCGGACGACGGCGAAGACCAGCACGCCCAGCAGCAGGACGACCGGCACGGCCTCGGCGAGGACGGCGTTACTCAGCGGGGTTCCTTCCCTCGGTGAACCGGACCGGCTCACATGATCGACAACTACCCAGGGTCGCATCCCCGACCGGATTCCACCGGCGGGGAGGGGGCGTACGGGCTGGGGTGGATGCGATCGGTGGGTGTGTCCGAGGTCGGCGCGTTTCCGTCGGCGGGGAGGGGGCGTACGGGCTGGGGTGGATGCGATCGGTGGGTGTGTCCGAGGTCAGCGTGTTTCCTCGGCGGGGACGGGACGTGAGGGCCGGGAGGGACGGCGGGTGTGGCCGAGGCCACGCGGTCGACGTGCCGCGGACCATGTCGCCCGGTACGGCACGCGGGCTACCGTTTCCGCAGGTCCCCGGAGTCGACGCAGTTCGGACGTTCCCGCAGTGCACGCAGATCTCTCCCCGGTCATCGCCGCCACCGCCCAGTGGCTCACGCGCGCCTACCCGGCCTCCGGCGGCGCGCTCGCCGCCGCGCTCTGCGAGGTGCAGGCGCGCCAGGCCGTCACGGTCGCGGCCCGACTGCGCTACCCGACGCCGATGGACATCGCGCTGCTCGGCCTCACGGGTCCCGGCGGCGCCGCCCGGCTCGACCGGGTCACCGGCGCCGACGACCCCGACGGGCACGCCTGGCGCACCTGGGTCGACGAGGTCGTGGCGAGCTGGGCGGCCGCTCTGCTCGCCGACCCCGGCCTGGCCGGGCGGGCCGTCGCCGCGCTCGCCGAGGAGGCCGGCCACCCCGCCGGGTTCCGCCGCCTGCTCGCCCCCGACGACGGCGACCGCCGCGCCGCGGCTCTCCTGCGCCACCCCGACCTCCTGGCCCCCGTCACGGCCCTGCACCACGGCCAACTCCTGGCCCGCCTGAACTCGGACGAGGCGCTGGCGGCCTGACCGGGGGAGGGGGCCGGAAGGGGGCTCCCGCTGCGGGTGCGGGCGTGGACGCGGCGGGCTTGGGCGTGGGCGCCTCGCCCGGCGGGGGCTCCTGTCCGTCGTGGGGCGAGCCGTTCCGACGGCGTACGGCCCGGAGCCGCCCGACGGCGTACGGCCGGGGCGCGTCAGGCGGCCGTGCCCAGGGCCGGCCGGGCCGGGACCTCCACCTCCGTGCGGAGGGTCACCGGGACCGGGGTGCGGCGTCCGCGCGACACGACCCCCGCCCCGCAGGACCCTCACCCGTGACCGCCGGCACCGGCTGGGCCCGGCCCTGTGGGGCGCGGCAGGCGTCGGGTTATGGAAGCGACCCGGTGGGGCACCCGGGACGCCGGTCCTCACCGCTGCTCGGGGGAGGAAGGTCGTCCTCATGATGCCGATGGCGGCGTACACCACCCGGCCGGCGGGCCGGGCACCCTGGAACCGGGCCCTGGTCACCGGCGGCGCGGGCTTCCTCGGCTCGCACCTGTGCACACGCCTGCTCGATTCAGGGGTCGAAGTCGACTGCCTGGACAACCTCTCCACCGGCCGGGCCGAGAAGGTCGCCCACCTCGCCGGCCGCCCCGGCTTCCGCTTCCTGGAACGCGACATCACCGAACCCGGCGCGGTGGACTCCCGCGACGGCCCGTACGGCCTGGTGCTGCACCTGGCCGGGCCCGGCCCCTGCCCGGCGGCCCGGCCGGACCGACCGCTGGACCTGCTGGACACCGCGAGCGTCGGCACCCGCGCCGCGCTGGCCGCCGCCGACCGGGACGGCGCCCGCTTCCTGCTCGCCTCCACGCCCCTGCCGGGCGGCCCCGCCCCGGCGGAGGGCACCGGCGGCGACCTCGACCCCTTCGGCCCGCACGGCGCGTACGCCGAGGCCGTCCGCTTCGCCGAGGCCCTGGTCGCCGCCCACGCGGGCGGCCCCGGCGCCGAGGCCGGCACCGTCCGGCTGTTCACCACCGTCGGCCCCCGGATGCGCACGGACGACGGCGGAGTGCCGGGCACCTTCATCGAGCGGGCCCTGGCGGGCGGACCGGTCACCGTCCCCGGCGACGGCGCCCGGCGGCACTCCCTGTGCTACGTCGACGACATGGTCGAAGGCGTGCTCCTGGTCGCCGCGGGCCGGTCGGTACGGCCCGTGGACCTCGGCGGCGACGAGGCGCCGACCGCCCTGGAGATCGCCCGCCGGGTGCTGGAGCTGACCCACTGCGACGCGTCGCCGGCCGTCACCGACCGGACCGCGGACGCCCCCTGCCCGCCCCGGCCGGTCACCGGGTTCGCGCACGAGATCTTCGGCTGGACGCCCGCCGTGACCTGGCAGGACGGGCTCGCCCGCACCGTGGCCTCGCTCACGGACCGCACCGGGACCGTCCCGGCCGCGGTGGGCCGCGACGGGGAGGAGTACTGGACATGAAGGCGCTCGTCGCCCACCCGGGCGGATTCGGCGAGGTCCTGCTGGCCGGCCCGGCCGTCCGGGCGGTGGCCACCCGCGCGGGCCGGGTCACCATGCTCTGCGGCGCCCGGGGCGCGCCCGCCGCCGGACTGCTGCCGCACGTCGACGACGTCGTGGTCTGGGACACCCCCGACGACGGCACCGCGCCCCCGGTGGCCGGCCTGATCCGGCGGCTGCGCAAGGAGGCGTACGACGTCGCCCTCGTCCTCGGCCGGCCCGCCCCGCCGCCCGCGGCCCGCCTGCTGCGCACGGCCCGCATCCGGCACATCGGCCCGGAGCCGGACCCGGTCGGCGGGACCGGCCCGACCGGCGGCCCCGGACGGACCGGCGCCACTGGGCGGCCCGGCGGCACCGGCACCGGCAGCGGCGACGGCACGCACGGCGGTACGGACGCGGCCCTGGACGCCGCCGTCGCCATGGGGTTCGGGCTGCGCGCCGGGGACGACGGACGGCTCCGGGTCCGGCCCGCCCCCGACACGGCCGCGCTGACCGGCAACGGCCCGTACGTCGTCGTCCACCCCGGCGCCGGCGGCCCCGGCCGCGCCTGGGACGCCGAGCGGGGTGCGGCGGCGGTCGCCCGGCTCTGCGACGCCGGACACCGCGTCGTCGTCACCGGCGGACCCGACGAGAGGGAACTGACCCGGCGGGTCAGCGGCGACATCGCCGTCGACCTCGGCGGCCGGACCACGGCCAAGGCGCTCGCCGGAGTGCTGCGCTGCGCCGACGCCGTCGTCACCGCCTCGGCCGGGCCCGCCCACCTGGCCGACGCGGTCGGCACACCGGTCGTCTCCCTCGCCGCCCCGGCGCCACGGACGTACCGCGTGCCCACGGCCGTGCCCGCCGACGGCACCGCCGGCCCGCCGGACCGGCTCGGGCCCGACGAGGTGACCGAGGCCGTCGCGACACTGCTGGGCACGCACCGCTGACCCCATGACGAGGGGCCCGCCGCTGCCACCCGGTGGGCCCCTCGTCCCGTCGGCGGACCGTCACGGTGCCCGGCCGCTCGATCCGCCTTGCCGCGCCCCGCCGGCGCGTCCCGCACCCGGTCGACCGGTCCGGCACCGGGCGCCACGGTCTTGTTCATCGGCGGCTTGTCCGGGGCCGCCGGGCGCGGCCGGGTCGGGGCCGTCTTCTCGGCCTGCCGGACCTTGTCGCCCAGCTCGTCCGGCGAACACGCCTCCCGGAGCCGGGGGAAGAGGTCGCTCTCCTGGTCGGCGATGTGCGACCGGATCTCGCCCGTCAACCGGGCCGCCAGCCGGTCGGACTCGGGGCCGTCCGGCTCGCGGCCCTCCAAATCCTTCATGACCTGCTCGGCCTCGGCGTGCTCCGCCGGCTCCTGGTCCGCGAGGGCGTCCCCGCCCGCCACGTGCCGGGCACGGCCGGGCAGAGGTACGCCTCCTCGGCCACCGAGTGCCGGACCAGTTCCCTCGTGACCTGATCGGCGTACAGCTTGCGGTCCTCGTGACCGGACGGCAGTGCCTCGATCTTCCCGAAGAGTTCCCCGGCCTCGCGGTGATCGGTCGTCAGCTCGTCGGTGACGTTTCCGCCGTGTCCCATGTCCTCACCTCCAGGCAGCCCGTGACGCGGGGACAGCGCGTCACGGGCGCCGGGTCCCCCCGGCCCCTGGTGGCTGACGCGGGCGCGAGCCCTCCGAACGGGTGCTTCCGCCGGGCTTACGTCTACTCATCAGACATCACCGCATCAGTTTTGCGTGTTGACACAACATAAGTAAGGGTTATTGTCGACGCAACCGCACCCGCAACCCCTTCCGGAGCCATCCGTGGAACGCGTCGTCCCTTTCACCGGCCCGCGCCGGACGGAGGCCGCCGAACCCGGCGCGGCCGAACCGACGCCCGGTCAACCGTCCGGCCCGGCACCCGACTCGGGCGGCACCGCCCGCCGTCCCGGGAGGTCCGGCGCGTGAAGTCGCTCGCCGACCGGCCGGTCCGCACCGCGCCCGCCACGGACCGGGCCCTGCGGCAGGGCGCCGCCCGGGTCCTCCTCGACAACTGGACCGGCGCCTCCACCGTGCCCTCCCGCACCCTCTACCCCCACCAGTGGAGCTGGGACTCCGCGTTCGTCGCCATCGGCCTGCGCCACCTGTCGGTGCGGCGCGCCCAGCGCGAACTGGAGTCACTGCTCGCCGCCCAGTGGGCCGACGGCCGTATCCCGCACATCGTCTTCAACCCCGCCGTCCCCGAGGACGCCTACTTCCCGAGCCCCGGCTTCTGGCGGTCCTCCCGCGCCGGCCGCGCGGCGGGCGCGCCCCCGGCCCCGGAGACCTCCGGCATCGTCCAACCGCCCGTGCACGCCCTGGCCGCCTGGCTCGTCCACCGGGCGGACCCGGGCGAGTCCCGCCGCCGGGGCTTCCTCGCCCGGCTCTACCCCCGGCTGGCCGCCTGGCACGACTACCTCCTCGCCCGCCGCGACCTCGGCGGCGGGGGCCTCGCGGCCGTCGTCCACCCCTGGGAACCCGGCACGGACAACAGCCCCTGCTGGGACCGCGCCCTCGCCCGCGTCCAGCCCGCCCCGCCGGACGCCTTCCGCCGCGCCGACCTGGCCCACGGCCACCCCGCCGACCGGCCCACCGACCTCGACTACGGCCGTTACGTCCGCCTCGCCGCCGACTACCGCGAGGCCGGCTACGACGACCGGCGGGCGGCCCACGCGTTCGCCCTGGAGGACCCCTGCTTCAACGCCCTCCTGATCGCCGGCGAACACGCCCTCGCCGCCACCGCCCGCGCCCTCGGCCACGACGACGCCCCGCACACCGCCCGCGCCGCCGCCCTCACCCGGCACCTGGTCGACCGCCTCTGGGACGCCGACGCCGGTCTCTTCCGCGCCCGCGACCTGCGCACCGACACCCTCGTCGGCGAACGCGCCGTCACCGGCCTGGTCCCGCTGATCGTCCCGCACCTGCCGGCCGAGGTCGTCGCCGCACTGCGCGCCACCCTCACCGGCCCCGGCTTCCGCGCCCCGGCCACCCGGCTGGTCCCCAGCTACGACCTCACCGGCCCCGCCTTCGACCCGCAGCGGTACTGGCGCGGCCCCGCCTGGTTCAACACCGCCTGGCTGATCCAGCGGGGACTGCGCGCCCACCGCCTCGACGCGGACGCCGAACGCCTGCGGCGCGGTGTCCTCACCGAGGCCGGGCGCACCGCGTTCGCCGAGTACGTCGACCCCGTCACCGGGGCCGCGCGAGGCGCCCGCCACTTCTCCTGGACGGCCGCCCTCGCCCTGGACCTGCTGTGCGACACCGGCGCCGGCGGCACCACCCCGGACGGCCCGGACACCCCGGACACGCCCGTGCCGTGACCACAGGGCCACGGCACGGGCGTGTCCAGGTCGGCGGGCGGGTCACCGCCCGGCTCAGTGGCCGAGCTTCGCCCGTACGCCCCCCGCCGCGGCCACCGGCCGTGCCGTCGCCCGGACCGAGCGCCGCACCAGACGGGCGTCGCGCCGCAGGTCGTGCGCGGCGTGCCGGCCGCGCCACAGCACCGAGGGGGCGCTGCCGGTGTCGTCGGCCGCGATCAGCAGGCCGCCGAGCATGGAGAGGTTCTTCAGGAACTGGATGCGCTGCTGGGCGCGCTCGCCCGGGTCCTCCGCCTCCCAGAAGCGGTGCGCGGCGAGCGTGGTGGGCACCACGGTCGCCGCGAGGGCCAGCGCGGACAGCCGCGGGAACCGCCCGATGCCCAGCAGCACACCGCCCACCACCTGCACCGCTCCGTTGATCTTCACCAACTGCTCGGTGCCGTCGGGCAGCGCGGAGACCCGTTCGGTCAATGGACGGACGACCGGTTCGGCCGCCGGGGCCACGTCCTGGGGGCGGCGGAAGGAGTGCAGACCGCCGGCGACGAACATCGAGGCGAGCATCGGACGGCCGGCCACGCGCAGAAGACTCATGGTGTTTCTCCAGACAACCGGGGGGTGGACCTTTCGGTGATCGCCGGGTTCCCCGCCGGGCCGACGCCATTCGACAGGCCGGGCGGCGACGGGAGAAAGCCGCCGCAAGGATCTTGACCCCGGTCCGACCGGCCGCTTAGCGTTCCCGCACTGATACGCGATTGAAACGTTTCAGGCACTTCTTCTCTCTCTTCCGGTCGTCCGAGGGGCCCAGTCATGCGAGAACACAACGAGCGCCGCGACGGCATGTCACGGCGCCAGGTCCTGGCCGCCGGCCTCGGCGCGGGTGCCGCGGCGGCGGTCACGAGCGCCGCGCCCGCCGCCGCCCTGCCCGCGCCGCCGGTCCCCACGGCGCCCGGCACCGCTTCCGCCGCACCGTCCGCCGCCGCGTCCGGCGTCGCGCCCGGTGCCGCCTGGTTCGCCGAACCGCCGCGGTCGGTGCGCCCCAAGTTCCGCTGGTGGTGGCCGGACGGCCTGGTGGACCCCGACGAGATCGCCCGGGAGATCGACCAGATCGCCGACGCCGGCTTCGGCGGCGTGGAGATCGCCGCCGTCCACCACAGCGTCAAGGACAAGCCGGTCCTGGAGACGGCCACCCACGGCTGGGGCAGCGGACCCTGGCGGAACGGGGTCGAGGCCGCGCTGCGCCGGGCCGCGCGCCGCGGACTCACCGTCGACCTCACCCTCGGCCCGAGCTGGCCCACCGCCGTCCCCGGTGTCACCCCCGACGACGAGGCGGCGGTACGGGAACTCGTCCACGGGCGGGTCGCCGTGGCCGCCGGTGCCACCTACACGGGCCCGGTTCCGGCGCCCGCGCACCCGGCCGCCGGCGGCGTCACGCGCCGGCGTCTGCTCGCCGTCCAGGCGGCCCGCGTGGAAGCCGCCCACTCCACCCGCAAGGAGACCGGCCTCGACCCCGCCTCCGTCCGCGACCTGACCGCCACGGTGACCGACGGGACCCTGACCTGGACCGCGCCCGGGGACGGCGAGTGGGTGCTGATCTCCTACTGGGAGCGCGGCTCGGGCCAGCAGCCGGAGTCCGGCCCCCACACCTCGCCCGCCGCGCACGTCGTGGACCACTTCAGCCCCGAGGGCACGGCGGCGGTCACCGACTACTGGGAGCGCCACCTGCTGACGCCCACCCTGCGCGCCCTGCTGAAGGCGGCCGGGGGCGCCTTCTTCGAGGACTCCGTCGAACTGGAGACCGACGGCCTGGTCTGGACGCCGAAGCTGCCGGAGGCGTTCGAACGGCACACCGGCCGCCCCCTGCTGCCGTACCTGCCCGCGCTGGTGCTGGACGACAGCAACCAGGTGTTCGCCTTCGAGGCGCAGCAGACCCGGCAGATCCGGCACGACTTCTGGGAGACCGTCTCCGGCCTGTTCAACCGGCACCACGTCACCGCCCTGCGCGACTGGGCGCACTCCCTCGGCATGGAACTGCGCGCCCAGCCCTACGGCCTGCAGACCGACGCCGTCGCCACCGCCGCGATCCTCGACATCGCCGAGGGCGAGTCCCTCGGCTTCAAGAACCTCGACGACTACCGCTGCCTGGCCGGCGGCCGGGACATGGCCGGACACACCGTCCTGTCCTGCGAGGCCGGCGCCTACAACGGGTCGGCGTACAGCACCACGTGGGACCGGTTCCTGCGCACCATGGGCGGCGCCTACGCGGCCGGCGTCAACCAGACCGTCGTCCACGGCTTCTCCTACGCCACCGTCCCCGGCGCCGCCTGGCCCGGCTTCGCCGCCTTCAGCCCGTATAACGGGGCGCCCGGCTACGGCGAGTCCTGGGGCCCCCGCCAGCCCACCTGGGAGCACATGACGGACATCGCCGGCTACCTGGGCCGGGTGCACCGCGTGCTGCGGGCCGGTGTCGCCCGCGCGGACGTCGCCGTGTTCCGGCAGACCGGCTACACCGCCACCGGCATCGGCGCGTCCTGGTTCACCGCCACCGGCGTCCCGCTCGGCTGGACCCACCAGTTCCTCAGCGGCCCCCTGCTCGACCTGCCCTCCGCCACCGTCCGCGGCGGCCGGCTCGCCCCCGACGGACCCGCCTACAAGGCCCTCTTCGTCGAGGGCGACTTCTTCTACTCCGGCACGCCCACCCTCGCCCTCGCCGACGCCCGCAAGCTGCTCGCCCTGGCCCGCGAGGGCCTGCCGGTGGTGCTGCTCGGCGCCTTCGACGCGGCCCTGACCCCGGGCGTGCCCGGCGCCGGCGAGCCGGAGGAACTGCGCGCCGTCCTCGCCCGGCTGCTCGCCCTGCCGAACGTCACCCGGGTCACCGACAAGACCGCCGTCGGCGACGCCCTCACCGGCCTCGGCGTCACCCCCGACGTCCGGCACGCCACCGCCTCCACCCTGCTGAACGCCCACCGGGTCACCGACCAGGCGGACTTCTACTACCTCTGCAACGGCAAGCACGCCGAGACGGTCAAGCCGCCGGTCGCCGCCGTCGACCACGACGTCACCCTGCGCCGCACCCGGGGCGGGACCACCGTCCCGTATCTGCTCGACCCGTGGACCGGCGAGGCCGTGCGGCTCGCCCGGTACACCGAGGACGGCGACGACATCACCCTGCGCGTCCGGCTCCGGCCGGGGCAGGTCACGATCGTCGCGCTGGGCCGCCCCGGCCTGTTCGGCGACCGCCACGGCAACCGGCCGCACGTCGTGTCCACCGACGCCGACGAGGTGCTGTTCGACGGCGGCCGCCTCGCGCTGCGCACCACCGTCGCGGGCACCTTCACCACCGGGCTGTCCCGGGGCCGCCCGGTCAGCACGGCGGTCCGGTCCGTGCCCGCGCCGATCGCCCTGGACTCCTGGCACCTGGACGTGGACGACCGGCTTCCGGGCGCCACCGCGACCCGCACCGACCACGTGCGCCGCACGGTCGCCCTCGACGCCCTCCAGCCCTGGTCGAAGATCCCCGCCCTGGCCGACTCGGCGGGCCTCGGCCGCTACCGCACCACGGTCGCCCTGCCCGCCGGCTGGACCGCCGCGCACGGGGCGTACCTGGACCTGGGGCAGGTCAGCGACACCTTCCGGGTCACCGTCAACGGCACCCGACTGGCACCGGTCGACCGGCTCCGCCCGGTCGCCGACGTCGGCCCGTACCTGCGGCGCGGCCGGAACGTCATCGAGGTGGAGGTGGCCACGCCGCTCATCAACCGCCTGCGGGTGGCCCGACCGGAGGTGTTCGGCACGGTCGCCCGCCAGGACCACGGCCTGCTCGGCCCGGTCCGCCTGGTGCCGTACGCGCAGGTGACGCTGGACTGACCCGGGTACGACGGCCGGGCCCCGGCATCGTGACCACGGTGCCGGGCAGCGCGTCCGGTCCGCCGTCCCGGGACCCGGCCGGGGGCCGGTGGCGAACCCGGGCCGGGGGACCGGTGGCGACCGCGAGGCGGATGCCCGTCGACCGGCTCCGCCCCGCGGCGGAAAGGCATTGTGGGAACGTTCCCAGAGGGGCACGATACTGGCGTGACCACGTCTGCGACCGCCACCGTACGCCCCTACCGTCCCGAGGACGCCGGGGCCCTGGACGACATCTGCGTCCGCACCGCCCACAACGGTCTGGACGCCCGGCCCGTGTACCGGGACCCGGGCATCCTGCCCGTGATCTTCGCCGCCCCGTACGTCCATCTGGAGCCGGAGCTGGCCTTCGTACTGGACGACGGCACCGGCCGCGCGGTCGGCTACATCCTGGGCACCGCGGACACCCCGCGCTTCGCCGCCGCGTTCCGCGACCGCTGGCTGCCCCGGTTCGCCGACCGCTACCCGGCGCCCGAGGGCCCGCCGGCCGGGCCCGACGAGATGATGGCCGGGCTGCTGCACGACCCGGAGCGGATGATCGTGCCGGAACTGGCCGACCACCCGGCCCACCTCCACATCGACCTGCTGCCCGAGTGGCAGGGCAAGGGGCACGGCCGGGCCCTGATGCACCGGTTCCTGCGCGCCCTGCACGAGCGCGGGGTGCCCCGCGTCCACCTGGTGATGTCCACGGCGAACACCTCCGCCCGCGCCTTCTACGACCGGCTCGGCTTCCGGGTGATACCGGTTCCGGGGCACCCCGCCGACGTCACCACCCTCGGACGCGCCACCGCCGTCGAGTAGTCACCTCACCGCGCGGGCGTTCAGCCGGCGCCGCCCAGGTGGTAGACGTTGAACGCCCGCCGGATCACCGGCTGGGCCACGTTGCGGACCCGGACACCGCCGGCCGTCATGCCGTGCTCGGTGCCCAGGTGGGCGTGGCCGTGGACGGCGAGGTCCGCGCCGGCCGTGTCGATGGCCTCGGCCAGCAGATAGCTGCCGAGGAACGGGTGGATCTCCGGCGGCTCGCCCGCGAGCGTGTCGGCGACGGGGGAGAAGTGCGTCAGCGCGATCCGCGCCGCGCAGTCCCGCCCGTCCAGGTCCGCCAAGGCGGCGCGCAGCGAGTCCGCGCTGCGCCGCGTGGTGCGCACGAACTCCTTCATCACCGGCTCCCCGAACTCCCCGGCGCTGCGCCCGACGAACCCGCCGCCGAAGCCCTTGGTCCCGGCGACGCCCACCCGGGTCCCGGCGCACTCGACGACCGTCGCCGCGCCCTCCAGGACGGTCACCCCGGCCTCCTGGAGGATCGCGGTGACTTTCTCCGGCCGCTCGTCGTGGTGGTCGTGGTTGCCGAGCACGGCGACCACCGGCACCGGCAGGTCGCGTACCTCCCGGGCCACCACCTCTGCCTCGGCCGGAGTGCCGTGCCGGGTCAGGTCACCGGCGAGCAGCAGCAGGTCGGCACAGTCGGGCAGGGTCTCGAAGGCGGGCCTGAGCAGGCCCTGGCTGTCCGCCCCCATGTGGATGTCACCGACGGCGGCGACGCGGATCATCACAGCTCCTCCGCATGGTCGGGGCCGGCGGTCGCGGCGACCACGATGTCCGTGTGCACGGTCAGTCCGGCCAGTTCCTCCCGGACGATGCGCAGCAGCGTCTCGCGGCACTGCGCCGACGGCACGGTGCCGGTGACCGCGATCGCCCCGGCCCGGATCTCCGCCCGGACGCCGAGTTCGCCCAGTTCCTCGGCGGCGAGCCGGTCGTGCAGGTGGGCGACGCGGTACTCGACGTTCGCGCCGGTGCCGTCCCGGGGGGCGACGGGGTCGCTCATGACCGGTCCTCCTTCGGCGGGACGATCTCCAGTCGTTCCAGGATGTAGAAGAAGGCGGCGGGCATCGGCTCGTCCCCGCGGGCGCGGCGCAGCACGTCCCAGTCGATCTTCTCCCGCAGGGTGCGGGCGATCGGCAGGACCGCGCCGAAGTCGCAGTGGTGCTCGGAGAACGCCGCCAGCAGGCCGCCCAGCAGATCGGTCGGCGACAGCACCGGCATCAGCACCGAGTCGACCGACAACTCCTCGGCCCGGCCCAGGAGTTCGGTACTGACCGGCTCGTGCGCCAGCTCGAAGATCAGGTCGACCTGCTGGCCGAGGCAGGTGGCCTTGAGCAGCCAGTCCTCCGGCGGTGTGTAGACGGTCAGCCCGGCCTCCGTCAGCGCCCCGGCCACCGCGTCGGCGTCCTGCGGCCGGATGCAGAAGTCGACGTCGTGCTGGAGGTTCTGGGTGCCGCCGTGCGCGTACACCGCGACACTGCCCGCGAGCGCGAAGGGCAGCCCGGTCTTCTTCAGCAGTGCGCCGACCTGCTTGGCCGCCTGGAGGATCGCCTGGTTGCGGTCGGCGGGGAGGTCCTCCTCGCGGATCTCCGTGTGCTGCACGAGTACGGCGTCCCCCGCCGTCGGACGTAGCTCGGACACGGCGGCGCGCGGGTCGAGAGCGTGCTCGTCGGCGGGCTGCGTCATTCCTGTCCCCTTCCGGTCGTCGGTGGCCTGCGGGTACCCGGCACCGCACCGACGACACGGCCGGGCGGCCGGGGGCGGGACGGACCGCCGCGCCGGGGGAACCCGTAGGGCCATGAGCACCGACGAGAACGAGTACGGCCGGGACGAGCCCGTCGAGCGGGTCGTCACGGCGTGGCTGGCGGAGACCGAGCGGCACGACCGCGCCGCGGCCCAGGAGGCCCGCGCGGGCTGGGCGGACGGCTCGCTGTCCGACCGGGCCGCCGAGGACCTGGCCACCTGGGTCACCGCCCGGGTCACCGACACCGGCTTCAACGAGGACGAGGGACCCCGGGCGGACGGCCCGGTGCGGATCACCCCCGCCGACAAGGAAACCGTCCACCGGTGGCTGCGCGACCACGGCCACCGGGTGTGAGACCCGGCCGGCCCCCCGGCCCCCCCGGGGTCACCGCTGCGGGGGCCGCCACTCGAACATCAGCAGCGTCGCGTCGTCCCGCAGCCGGCCGGTCTGCGTGTCCAGGATCGAGTGGATCAGCCGGCGCAGCGACTCCGGCGCCAGCTCGCCGCCGGCCGTGGCCCGGATGACGTAGTCCGCGAACCGCTCCAGCCCCATCAGCTCCGCCTCCCGGGTGCGCGCCTCGGTGACCCCGTCGGTGTACATCAGCACCCGGTCACCCGGCTCCAGGGGGAATTCGTGGGTCTGCCGGGGCTGCGGGGTGAGCGTCGCCGGCAGACCCATGGGCGGGTCGGGCTCGCGCTCCAGGGCGCCGATGAGCAACTGGTGGTCGCGGATCAGCAGCGGCGCCGGATGCCCGCAGTTGCTCCACCGCAGGAGGCCGGTGGCCAGGTCGAGCTGGGCGATGAGCGCGGTGCAGAACTTGTCCGGCAGCCAGGTGGCCAGCGCGTGGTCGGCGGACTCCACCAGCTCCGGCAGGTCGACGCCGGCCCGCCGCGCGTTGCGGCAGGCGGCCAGCGACACCGCGCTGGTCAGCCCGGAGGCCAGGTCGTGGCCCATGGCGTCCAGCACGGTGGTGTGCAGCGTGGTCTCGGTGAGCGAGTGGTCGAAGGCGTCACCGCCTATCTCGTACGCCGGCTCCAGCACGGCCGTCGAGACGACCTGGGCGTTGCCGATCGTGCGCGGCGGCAGGAAGGCCCGCAGCATCTCGGCGGGCAACTGCATCTTCTCGGTGCGGGTACGCCGGACGAAGGAGTCCTCGTACGCCCGCTTGGACGAGATCGCCATCGCCAGCAGCGAGGCGAGCGCCTGGCCGCGGGTCAGCGAGCCCGCGGTCAGCGCCGTCTGGTTCACGGCCAGCACCCCGAGCCGCTCGGCCCCGTCCAGCAGCGGGAACCAGGCGGTCACCCCCTCGGTCTGGGCCCGCTCCACGCGCAGCGACTGGGTGCGGTACGCCCACCCCGCCAGCGAGCCGTCGATGGGCAGCGGGGCGGCCACGTCGGTCTGCGGGACGAGATGGCGCTGCTGCAGATCGGTGAGGTAGACCACGGCGTGCGGCAGGGACATCGCCTTGGCGCAGCGCGCCACGATGGTGGACAGGTCCATCGTCAGATGCTCCGGATCGCCGAGGAACTCCTGGAGCGGCGCGTCGCCCGGCTCTGGCGCGGTCACCTCGTCTCCCCTCGTCGGGAACCCGTCGCGGTGGTGGGGCACGTTCGCGCAGCAGTCTGGCACCACCCGTCGCCGCCCGCTCGCGGAGCCGGACCGCGCCAGGACGCTTCGGCCGCGCCGGACCGGGCACGCGGTGCGGGGTACGACACCGAGCCGAGGAGGGGTGCCGCCATGACCGAGTACGAGCGTTCCCGCACCATGCCCGTCCCGCCCGAGCGGGTCTTCGCCGAGGCCGCCGACGCCGGCCGGATGGACAGTTGGCTGCCCCGGGCCCTGCACGTCCACGTCGAGGACCCGCCCGCCGTCACCGTGCACGAGGACCGCACCGGTGCGGACACCGCCGCGCTGCTGCGCGCCCGGCCCGAGCAGATGCGGGTCGAATGGGGCACCCGCGACGAGGGCGCGTACTCCGGGTGGCTCCAGGTCGCCGGCATCGGCAGCGGGGAGAGCGAGGTGACCGTGCACCTGTCGTTCTTCGACGACGACCACGACCCGGGCCCCCGGGAGGTCACCGACGCCCTCGACACCAGCCTGCTGCGCCTGGAGGAACAGACCCGGCACGGCACCGCCTGAACGCCCCTGGCGCCCCGCCCGCCCCAGGTGTCCCGGGGGTGGCCCGGGGCACCCGTGGCCCATGAACGCACAGCGCCGCCCCCTGATCGACCGCTCCCTCCCCCTGCTGGCCGAGGGGTACGCGTGGCTGCCCAACCGCATGCGCGACAGCGCCGGTCCGGTGCTGGCGACCCGGCTGCTGGGCCGGCCCGCGCTGGCCGTGCGGGGCCCGGACGCGGTGCGGTTCTTCTACGACGAGACCCGCGTCCGGCGGCACGGCGCCCTGCCCGAACCGGTACGCGGCACCCTGTTCGGCCACGGCGCGGTGCACACCCTCGACGGGGACGCCCACCGCGCCCGCAAGGAGTACTTCCTGCCGCTCCTGGACCCGCACAGCGTCGCCGGGGTCACCGAACACGTCACCGCGGCCTGGGACGAGGCGGTCCGCTCCTGGGGCGAGCGCTCCCGTGTCGTGCTGTTCGAGGAGGCCGGCGTGGCGCTCGCCCGGGGCGTCAGCCGCTGGGCCGGGCTGCCCGACGCCGGCGCGGAGGAGACCCGGCGGACGGCCGGTGACCTGCTCGCGATGGTCGACGGGTTCGCCGCCGCGGGCCCCCGCCACTGGCGGGCCCGGCGCGCCCGCGGCCGGCAGGAGGACCGCCTCGCCCGCCTGGTCGAGGAGGTACGCGCCGGTACGGCCACCGCGCCCGACGGTTCGATGCTCGACCGGGTGGTCCGCCACCGCGACCTGACCGGCGAGCCGCTGGACGCGAAGACGGCCGCGGTGGAACTGCTGAACGTCATCCGCCCCACCACCGCCGTGACCTGGTTCGTCGTCTTCTCCGCGCACGCCCTGCACCGGTGGCCGGACCACCGCGGACGGCTGCGGTCGGGCGACGCCGCCTTCGCCACCGCCTGGGCCCACGAGGTGCGCCGCTTCTACCCGTTCGCGCCCTTCCTCGGCGGCCGGGCGGTCCGCGATCTGACCTGGCACGGCGAGACCCTCCCGGCCGGCGGCATCGTCCTGCTCGACGTCTACGGCCAGAACCACGACGAGGCGCTGTGGGGGACCCGTACGCCTTCCGGCCGGAACGGTTCCTGGACCGGGCGGCCGGTGCTGACGACCTGATACCGCAGGGCGGCGGCGACCCCCGGACCGGCCACCGCTGCCCCGGCGAACGGGTCACCGTCGGCCTGCTGGAGGCCCTCGCGGTCAGGCTGGCCCGACTGGAGTACACACTGCCCGGCCAGGACCTGTCGATCCCGCTGCGGCGCATCCCCACCCGCCCCCGCAGCGGTGTGGTCCTCACCGGGGTCCGCGCCCCCGCCGGCACCCTGGACACCCTCAGCGCCTGAGCCGGGGGGCTTCCCCCGGTCGGCCGGGGGACGCACGGGTACGCGTGCGGTATTCCGACGAGGGGTCAGGCGGCCACAGGAGCGGGGCCGGTTGGCTGATCGTTTTCTCTCCGCCGGGTGGCTCCGCCCGGTGTCGCGTCCGCCCCGACCGCGGAGCCTGTTCACCCGAATGGACCCCGCACGTTACAGGTGCGGGCCGATCCGGTGTCTCCTTGAGTGTGACAGCGGCGTCCACCCTGGGAGGCCGAGATGTACGAGATGTGTGTGGGCCCGGAAAAACCGGGCGGAGCCTTGGTGTGGCATGTGATGGCCAAGCAGGCCGCGGCCACGTTGTGCGGTCAGCAACTCCGCCAACGCCTCGCGGCCACCGATGGTGAACGGGCACGGCACTGCCCGGACTGCATGGCCTCCTTCGAGAAACTCATGGCGAGCACGCCGTGCTGACGGTTCGTCGGCGACGGTGGCCGCCTCGCGGGTACGTGCCCGGTGACCCGCGAGGCGGCGACGTCCTCCTCGTACCTGTGCCGGCCCCGCCGCAGCCCGCGGCGGGGCCGGCGTACGTGTACGGCCGACGGAGCACGCCGGCCGGTGTGCCGGCGGTCCGGACGCACGGTCACGGCGCTGCGCTGCTGTGGTGATCTTTGGCCGGGCGCGGTGCCGCGGGCACCGGGCACCGCACGGCCGGTCGCTTGACTGGCCGGGCGGCCGGCGCGGCGGGGTCCCGACGCCGTCCGCCGCCGGACCGCCCCGGCCCCCGGCGTCCGCGTCCCCCTCTGCCGTCCCGTCCCCGTGAGGAGTCGTACGTGTCGCAGATCACCGACCCGGCGCCCGTTGGTGCCTTCCCGCGTCTGGACTGGGTCGACGACGCGCTGATCCCCGCGCTGCGGGCGGCCGTCGAGGCACTCCCGGCGGCCGAGCGCCTGGTGGCCCGCTACCACCGGGGCTGGTGCGAGGCCGACGGCACCCCCCGCCCCGTGGCGACCGGCGGCGGCAAGGCGGTACGTCCCGCGCTGACCCTGCTCTCCGCCGCCGCGGTCGGCGCGAGCCCCTCGGCGGCGGTGCCCGGCGCCGTCGCGGTGGAACTGGTGCACGACTTCACGCTGCTGCACGACGACGTCATCGACGGCGACGAACTGCGCCGCCACCGCCCCGCCGCCTGGTCGCTGTTCGGCACCCCCGCGGCCGTCCTGACCGGCGACGCGCTGCTCGTCGCGGCACTGCGCGCCCTGACCGACGCCTCCGCGGGGAGGGCGACGGCCGTCCAGGAACTCGTCGGCGCGCTGCTGGAACTGGTCGAGGGCCAGAGCCGCGACGTCGCCTTCGAGCAGACGTACGACGTGTCGGTGGCCGACTACCTCGCCATGGCGACCGGCAAGACCGGCGCCCTGATCGGCTGCGCCTGCGCCCTCGGCGGCGTCCTGGGCGGCGCGGAACCCGACCGGGTGGCCGGGCTGCGCGAGTTCGGCCGCCGCCTGGGCGTGGCCTTCCAGTGCGCCGACGACGTCCTCGGCATCTGGGGCCGCAGCGCGCGCAGCGGCAAACCGGTGGGCGCCGACCTGGCCGCCCGCAAGAAGTCCCTCCCCGTGGTCGCCGCCCTCGCCGCACCCGGCGCCGCCGCCGGACGGCTGCGGGACCTGTACCGCGCCCCCGGCCCGCTCGGCGAGGACGGCATCGCCCTCGCCCGCCGCCTGGTGGAGGAGGCCGGCGGACGGCAGGCCGCCGAGGAGGAGGCGCACCGGCAGTGGGCGGCGGCCCTGCGCGCCCTCGCGCGGGCCCGGCCCACCGCGGACGCCTACCGGCAACTGCACGACATCGCCTGGGCGATGACCCACCGCGAGTCCTGACCGCCCGCCCCCCGAGCCGGCTGCGGCCCGCCTCCGGGTCCGCCCCGCCCGACGTGGGTGTCGACCGGCCGCGGAAATGGGTGCCGGCCCCGATGGTCTTCCCCCGCCCCGCCCGGTGAGGGTTGAGGAACGCCGCGCTCCGCGCTCCCGAGGCGGCGGCCCCCCACGTGCCCGGCATCTCCCGGCCGCACGACGACAGACCGAGGAGGACCCGCATCCATCCCCGTCACACGAAGTGTTCCCGTCCCGCCGCGCGGTCGAAGGCGGTGATCCGTGGGACACGCTGACACCCTGCTCGCCATGGGCGGCGCCTTCCTGGCCGCCGCGGTCCTGGCCCGGCTCGGCGGCCGGATCGGACTGCCGACGATCCCGCTGTTCATGCTCGCCGGCATCCTGCTCGGCCCGCACACACCGGGCGTCGTCCTGGTGGAGGACGCGCACGACTTCGAGATGCTCTCGGCGCTCGGGCTGGTGCTGCTGCTGTTCTACCTGGGCCTGGAGTTCCACCTCGACGACCTCAAGAGCGGCGGCCGCAAACTGCTGTCCGCGGGCGGTGTCTACCTGCTGCTCAACGTCGGCGCCGGACTCGGCTTCGGCTTCGCCCTGGGGTGGGGGACGCGGGAGGCCCTGGTCCTCGCCGGAGTGCTGGGCATCTCGTCCTCCGCGATCGTCACCAAGATCCTCATCGACACGGGGCGGATCGGCCGCCCCGAGACCCGGCTGATCCTCGGCGTCATCGTCGTCGAGGACATCTTCCTCGCCCTCTACCTCGCCGCCCTCCAGCCGGTGATCAGCGGAGCCCAGGGCGCGGGGGAGACGGCGCTCCAGGCGGGCAAGGCGTTCGGGTTCCTCCTGCTGCTGGCCGCGGCGGCCCGCTACGGCACCCGGCTCGTCGGCCGCCTGATCGCCACCCGGGACAACGAACTGCTGGTCATCAGCTTCCTCGGCGCCGCGGTCTTCGTGGCCGGGATCTCCGAGCTGCTGGGTGTCGCCGACGCCATCGGCGCGTTCATGGTCGGCCTCATCATCGCCGGGACACCCTCCGGGCCACGCGTGCGGGACCTGGTGCACCCGCTGCGCGACGCCTTCGCCGCGATCTTCTTCTTCGCCTTCGGACTCGCCATCGACCCGGGCGACCTGGCCTCGGTGGCCGGACCGGTCGCCGCGGCGGCGGTGCTGACCCTCGTGATGAACGTCCTGGCCGGACTGTGCGTCGCGAGGCTGTACCGCTACGGGCCCGAACCGGCCGCCGAGATCGCCACCACCCTCGTCGCCCGCGGGGAGTTCGCGCTGATCCTCGCCGCGATGGCCGCGAGCGCCGGGCTCGACGCCCGGCTCGCGCCCTTCATCGCCGGATACGTCCTCGTCCTCGCCGTCCTCGGCCCCATCGTCGCCGGCCGGGCCCAGGTGCTCGCCACCGGCCTCCGCGCGGCCCGCGTACCGCTCCCGTCCGGGGACGCCCCGCCCGACGCCATCGCGGCGGAGCCCGCTCCGGCGCCGCGACGGCCCGTGGAGGCGGACCGGTAGCCGGTCCCGCCGGGCCCGATGGCGTGTTCGGTCCCCCTGGGCGCCGTCCGGAGCGGACCTCGGTAGGACAATCCTTCCGGAGGGCCGGCGGTGCCCGATGCCGCCCGGGACCGGAAGGAGCCGACAACATGATCGAGTGGGTGCCCCTGGGCAGTGGTCCGAGGCCGGTCCCCCGGCCCGTGTCGGCTCCGCTGGTGTGGGCGGCGGCCTTCGCGGGGGCGCTGGTCCTGGTGGCGGTGCTGAACACCGTCGTCGGGCCCGGCCGCCCGGGACTGGCCCTGTCGGTGCTGTCCCTGCTGGCCGCCCTGCTGGGGCTCTGCGCCCGGTTCACGGCGGCTCCGGGCACGGCCGTGCTGTGCTGGCTGTCCCTGAACGGCTTCGCCATACCGCCCGCGGGCACCCTCACCTGGACCGGCACCCGGGACACCGTCTGGCTGGCCTGTCTGTTCGCGGCGGCGGTGGCCGGCACGGCACTGGCCCGTCTGGTGCACGCCCGCGCCGCCTACCGCCGGCTGACGACGGCCCGGGGACCCGAGGTCCGTGACCCGTACCCCGGCGCGGGCGGGCGCGGGGAGTGAGACCGGGGCCCGCCGCCGCGCGGACGGGCCCCGGACCCGCGCGGGATCAGGCCGTGTGCAGGGTCAGCCCGTACCGGTTGAGGATCTCGTTGACCGGCTGGAACCAGGTCTCGCCGCCGCCGGAGCAGTTCCCCCAGCCGCCGGACGTGACGCCCTGCGCCTGGTCGCCGCTGATGAAGGAACCGCCCGAGTCACCGGGTTCGGCGCAGACGCTGGTCTTGGTCATCTGGTGGACGGCACCCTGGCTGTAGTTGACCGTCTCGTTCTTGGCCAGCACGGTGCCGCAGTGCCAGTGGGTGGTCGAGCCGGACCGGCAGACCGAAGCGCCGACGGGCGCCTCCGCCGAACCGCGCACGAGCTGGTCGGGGACGGTGCCCCAGCCGAGCACGACCGGCACGGTCCACCAGCCGCTGCCCACGCTGACCCAGGCGTAGTCGTTGTCCGGGAACGAAGAGCCCTGGAACGTCCCGATGTACGACCGGTCCCAGCCGCTCACCCCGGCCCCGGGACCGCCGCAGTGACCGGCCGTCACGAACCCGCCGTACACCGAGAAGCCGATGGAGCAGCGCACGTTGCCCGTGTAGTAGGGGTCGCCGCCGACCGTGCCCGCGGCGTACGTCCGAGGGGCGCCCGCCACCGTGCGCACGGCGACCGGACCGGCCGCGCGGGCCCGGTCGAGGAAGCGCCGGACATCGTTGTCGGCGCGTTCGGCGGCGACGACCTCGACGACCAGGGAGTTGGCGGCCGGATCGACGTGCCAGCCGCTGACGCCCGGGGGCGCGTCCAGTCGGTCGAGGCGGGCCCGGGTGGTCTCCAGGGCGCGGGCGCTGTGCTCGACGGTGCGCACCGCCGCGCCGGTGGACCGCACGGCCCGTACCGTCGCGCCGGGGGCGTCGGAGGTGACGGCCACGGTCAGCTCGCCCGTCGCGGCGTCGAACCAGGAGCCGCCGTAGGCGTTTCCGGCGGCCCGGCGCGCCGCCGGTTCCAGCTCGGTGGCGCGGCGCTCGGCGGTCAGGCGGTCCTCGGCCTGAGCCCGGGTCAGGCCCAGGTCGCGCTGCATGGCCTGGAGCAGGCCGGGGGAGGCCGACGGGGTGGGGGAGTCGTCCGCGGCGGCGGGCAGGGAACCGGCCGCGGTCCAACTGCCGGCGATCAGGAGGATGGCCAGTGCGGCGTGCCGGATTCTGCTGCGTCTCATGGGAGGGGGCTGCCTCTCGTCGTTCCAGCAAGGTGGGGGTGGTGGAACAACCACGGTGTGAGAGCGCTCTCAGGGCAGAGCTTAGCGAGATGAGGTTGATAGGTCCATGCCAATGTGGCGACTTCTACCGGAACCGGAACCCCGAACCCCGAACTCCGAATCCGAACCCCGAAGTGGAACCGGGACCGGAGCCAGACCCCCCGCGCGGATCAGTCCCGGCCACCGCCCGGTGCGCGCCCCAGCGCCGCCACCGCCAGGGCGACTGCCGCGAGCGCCCCGCCCACGTACAGCACCGCCCGCACGCCGGCCCCGTCCGCGACCAGGCCCCCGGTGAACGCCCCCGCCGCGATCGCGCCGTTGAACACGCCGGCGAACAGCGCCGAGACCGCCTCGCGGGCCTCCCCGGCCGCCCGCAGCAGCCACGTCTGGGCGGCCACCGAGACCCCGCCGTACGCCAGGCCCCACACGGCGAGCAGCACCGCCGCCGTACTCACCGAACCCCCGACCAGCGGCATCAGCCAGACCGTCGCGGCGAGCACCAGGCAGATCACCACCAGCGCCCCGCGCGGCGAGCGCGCAGCCCCCGCCCCGGCGGCGAAGTTGCCCAGCACCCCGGCCACCCCGTACACCAGCAGCAGCGTGCCGATCTCCGACGCCTCCGCCGCGAAGATCCGCTCCAGCGCGGGCCGTACGTAGGTGTAGGCGGCGAAGTGGCCGATGACCAGGAGCGTCACCACGCCGAGCCCGGTCGCCACCGGCGGCCGGGCGCCGAGCCGCAACACGCCGCCGAGCCGGACCTCCTGATCGGCCGGCAGCCTCGGCAGCAGCACCGCCAGCGCGGCCGGCACCACCAGCGAGACAGCGGCGGCGGCGGCGAACGCGATGCGCCAGCCCGCCAGTTCACCGAGGTAGGTGCCGGCCGGGACGCCGAGCACCGAGGCCACCGAGATACCGCCGAACACCAGCGAGGTGGCCGGGCCCACCGACCTCCCGGGGACGAGCCGGACCGCGAGACCGGCCGCGACGGCCCACACCCCGCCCATGCCGACGCCGACCAGGACCCGGGCCGCCACCATCACCGCGAAGTGCGGGGACCAAGCGGACAGCAGGTTCCCGGCGGCCAGCACCGCCATCAGCGCGCACAGCACCGCCCGGCGGTCCAGTCGGCCCAGCGCCGGGGTGAGCAGCGGCGCGGACACCGCGCCCACCACCCCCGTGACCGTCAGCGTCAGCCCGGCCGTGCCCTCCGTCACCCCCAGCGCCCCGCCGATCGGCGTGAGCAGACCGACGGGCAGCATCTCGGAGGTGACCACCATGAACGTCGCGGCCGCCACGGCGACCACGGCGGGCCATCCTCCGCCCCGGCCGCGCGGCGGACGGTCGTGGGCCGCACCGGTGAGTTGCTGACTCTGTGTCATGACGCCAGCCAACCGCCGGCGGACCCGCGGAACAACGGCCGATCGCTCATGGTTCCATGAGCTGGGCTAATCGACCGGCACCGCGCACCGAGGGACGGCCATGAGCACGCTGGAGATCCGTGAACTGGAGGCGTTCCTCGTGCTCGCCGAGGAACTGCACTTCGGCCGCACGGGCGAACGCCTGTATGTGTCGCAGAGCCGGGTCAGCCAGATGCTGAAGTCCCTGGAGGCCCGTATCGGCGCCCCGCTGGTGGAGCGCACGAGCCGCCGCGTGCGCCTGACACCGCTCGGGCAGACCTTCCTGTCCTCGCTGCGCCCGGCGTACGCGGCACTGCGGTCGGCGGTCGAGGAGGCGCGGGCCGCCGCCCGGGGCACGGGCGGGGTGCTGCGGATCGGCTTCCAGGGCACGATCGACGACCAACTCGCCCGCGCCATCGCCCGCTTCGGGGAACGCTGCCCCGCCTGCGCGGTCGAGGTCACCGAGATCGCCCTGTCCGACCCGTTCGGGCCGGTGCGCCGCGAGGAGGTGGACTGCGCGGTCGTACTGCTGCCGGTGGCGGAGGACGACCTGGTGCTCGGGCCGGTGTTCTCCCGGCAGCCGCAGGTGCTCGCACTTCCCGCCCGGCACCCGTACGCGGCCCGCGAGTCGATCCCGGCGGAAGACCTGGCCGACTGCCTCCTGATCGGCCTTCAGGACGGCGCCCCCGACTACTGGCGGCGCGCACAGGCGCCCCGGCGGACCCCGAACGGCCGGCCCATCCCGGCCGGTCCTCTCGTCAACACCCTCCAGGAGGGCCTCTCGCTCACCGCGGCGGGCCGGGGAGCGATGCTGCTGTGCCGGTCGAGCGCCGCGTACCACGGGGGCGGCCGCAGCTCGATCGCCTTCGTCCCCGTCGAGGGCCTGCCCGGCTCCCTGCTGGGCCTGGTCCTGCCCCGCGCCACCGGCTCCCCGGGGGCCCGCGCCTTCGCCCAGGCCCTCGGCGACACCCTCGCCGAGCCGCCGTACGGCCGCCGCGCCCGGACCGGCGTACCGGACATCGACCCGGCAGCGGTCACCGCACCGGGCGGCGCGGGCCCCGGCCGCCCCGCCCCCGACGCGTGACCCGGCCCCGTGGACAGCCCCGTCCCACCCCCGTCCCGCCCGTCAGCCGGGGTCGGCCGCCCCGTCGCGGTGCAGGTCGCGTTCGGCGAGGATCAGGGCGCGTTCGCGGACGCAGTCGGTGTGGACGACGACCTGGCCGGGGTCGAGGCGGTCGATGGCCGCCTGCACGGCCGTCAGCGCCTCGTCGAACCGGCGCAGCCGCCGCAGCGCCGACGCCCTGCGGTACAGGGCCTCGGCGCCGAGGCCGTCGGCGAAGGCCGGGGCGCGGAGCAGCTCCAGCATCCGTTCCGGCTGTCCGGGGAGGTCCTCGCCGAGCCAGAGGCCGTGCAGCAGCGCGTGGACGACCTTGTCGTCGTGGCCCGCGCGGTCCAGGACGGCCGCCAGCAGCCCGAGCCCCTCGGGGCGGGAGCGTCCGAGCAGGGCGAAGGCGCGCACGGCCTCGCTGTACGGGTCCAGGGGCTCGCTCACCTCGGTGAGGAACTCCTCGATCGCCGCGCAGCGGAAGTCGTAGCGCAGGGTGGTCAGGAAGCAGTGCCACAGGGCGCGTCCGTACGGGGTCGCCGGATCGGTTTCCGCCACGTGCACGCCGGTCAGGAAGAGCAGGGCGCTGCGGCCCTCGGCCCGCGCGTGCCACGCCAGGTCGGCGGTGATCCGGGCCGACTCCGCCCAGTCGGCGTCCCCGCGGGCCAGCCACCCGGCCGCCTCCCGCGTCCAGTCGCGGCCCGAGCCGATCTCCTCGGCCACCCGGGTCCGTACCATCAGCCAGCCCCGGTCGCGCACGGCCCGGTCCGCCGAGCGCAGCGCGTGGGTCACGGCGTCGGCGGCCCGGGGCAGCCGCCACAGGCCGCCGCAGGTGTGCTCGGCGACGGGCGTGGCGCGCGGCGGCAGGGCGGCTACCGCCTCGACCGCCTGCCGCAGGGCGGGGTCCTGCTCCATGGACATCGGCACGCTCCGGGCGGGGACGGCGACGGGTGGGGAGGTCATCCATCCCGCACGCGGGGCCGTCCGTAACGCTTGCGCGGCGGCCGGGCGGAACGTCCTGGTTGGCCGGGCTCGGAAGGGGCACTCAGTGCGGGACGCGGCAGTCGCGATCCGGGACCTTGGAGGAGCGCGTGGCGGTTCGGCATCGACTGATCCAGGCGAGCCCGCAGGACGTGTGGGCCGTGCTCGCGGACAGCGAGCGGTACGTGGAGTGGGTGGTGGGCCCCTGCGAGTCCACCCCCGACCGCGGAAACTGGCCCGAGGTGGACTCCACCCTCCACTACGAGGTCCCCCTCGGGCCCCTCAAACTGGCCAACGAGACGGTGGTCCGGCGCTGCGAGGAGGGCTCCGTCCTGGAGCTGGAGGCCAAGGCGGGCCCGCTCGGCACCGCCCGCATCGCCATCGAGCTGCGGCCCTGGGGCCGGGACACCCTCGTCCTCGTCGACGAACACCCCCTGCGCGGCCCCGGCGGCCTGGTGCACAACACGGCCGTCGACGTGCTGATCCATCTGCGGCACCGCGCCATGCTGGCCCGGCTGGCCAAGCTGTGCGAGTCGGAGTCCGAGTCAGGGGCCGGAGAGCCGACCGGCACCCGGACGGCCCCCGCGCGGCCCGGAGCGAGCCGTGCCTGACGCCGTCGTGATCGGCGCCGGACCCAACGGGCTGGTCGCCGCCAACCTGCTGGCCGACGCGGGCTGGGACGTGCACGTCCTGGAGGAACAGCCGGAACCCGGCGGGGCGGTACGCCACGACGACCAGGTGGCCCCCGGCTTCGTCAACGACCTGTTCAGCTCCTTCTATCCGCTGGCGGCCGCCTCGCCCGTCCTCGCCGGGCTGCGGCTCCAGGACCACGGCCTGCGCTGGAGCCACGCCCCGCACGTGCTGGCCCACCCGCTGAGCGACGGCAGTTGCGCGGTCCTGGACCGCGACGTGCGCACCACCGCCGCGTCCCTCGACGCCTTCGCACCGGGCGACGGACAGTCCTGGCACCGGCTGCACGACGTGTGGGAGCGCAACCGGCGGGACATCCTGGACGCCCTGTTCACCCCGTTCCCGCCGGTCCGGGCCACCGCCCGGCTGGCCGCCCGGCTGCGCGCCGGGGGCGGACTGCGGCTGGCCCGCACCCTGGTGCTGCCGGTGCGCCGCCTGGGCGAGGAGGAGTTCCGGGGCGAGGGCGGCCGGCTGATCCTGGCCGGCAACGCCCTGCACGCGGACCTCGCGCCCGAGGCCGCGGGCAGCGGCGGCTTCGGCTGGCTGATGTCCATGCTCGGCCAGACGTACGGCTTCCCCGTGCCGGTCGGCGGCGCGGGCGCGCTGACGGCCGCCCTGGTGCACCGGCTGCGCTCCCGGGGCGCCACCCTGACCTGCGGGCGGCGGGTCGACAAGATCCTGGTCCGCGACGGCCGCGCGGTGGGCGTGCGCACCGCCGACGGCGGGACGGTCACCGCCCGGCGCGCGGTCCTCGCCGACGTGTCGGTGCCCGCCCTGTACGGCGAGCTGGTCGACGCCGCCGACCTGCCCGGCCAGGTCCTCGATGACCTGCGGCGCTTCCAGTGGGACTTCGCCACCTTCAAGGTCGACTGGGCGCTGGACGGGCCGGTGCCCTGGCGCGGCGAGGGGCCGGGCCGGGCCGGCACCGTGCACCTGGCCGACGGCCTGGACGAACTGACCCGGTTCATGGCCCAGATCAGCCGCCGGGAGATCCCCGACCGGCCCTTCACGCTGTTCGGGCAGATGACGACCTCCGACCCGTCCCGCTCACCCGGCGGCACCGAGTCCGCCTGGGCCTACACCCACGTCCCGCACGACGTCCGCGCCGACGCCGGTGAGGAGGGGCTGACCGGACGCTGGGACGCCAAGGAGCAGGAGATCATGGCCGACCGCGTGGAACGCCACGTGGAACGCTTCGCGCCCGGCTTCCGCTCGGTGATCCGCGCCCGGCGCGTCCTCGCCCCGCCGACCCTGCAGAACATGGACCGCAACCTGTACGGCGGCGCCATCAACGGCGGCACCACCGCCATCCACCAGCAACTGTTCTTCCGCCCCCTGCCCGGCACCGGCCGCCCCGAGACCCCGGTCGCCGGACTCTTCCTCGCCTCCGCCGGCGCCCACCCGGGCGGCGGCGTGCACGGGGCGCCCGGCGCCAACGCCGCCCGCGCCGTGCTGCGCCGCAACCGCTGGGCCGCCCCGGAGCGGCTGCAACGCCTCCTGACCGGCCGCGACCGCACCGGCGACCGGCGGCTGAGCAGGTGAAGGAGTGACCGATGACGGACAGCCCCCTGTGCGACCGTACCGTCGTGGTGACCGGAGCCGCCCGCGGGCTGGGCGCCGCGCTGGCCCGCGCCTGCGCCGGGCGCGGCGCCCGGCTCGCCCTGGTCGGCCATGAGAAGCGCGGCCTCGACGCGGTGGCCGCGACCCTGCCCACCCCGGCGGTGACCTGCGAGGCCGACGTCACCGACCCGGCGGGGCTGTACGAGGCGGCCGGCCAGGTGCGCGCCCGCCTCGGCCCGCCCTCGGTGGTCATCGCCAACGCCGGCGTCGCCCGGGGCGAGCCGTTCGTCACCTCCGACCCCGACGCCTGGCGCCGCGTCATCGACGTCAACCTCACCGGCAGCGCCCACACGGCCCGGGTCTTCCTGCCGGACCTGCTGGAGACGGCCGGCTACCACCTCCAGATCGCCTCGTCCGCGGCGATCGGCGCGGCCCCCATGATGAGCGCCTACTGCGCCTCCAAGGCGGGCGTCGAAGCCTTCGCCCACGCGCTGCGCGCCGAGGTCGTGCACCACGGGGTCGCGGTGGGCATCGCCTACCTCAACTGGATCGACACCGACATGATCCGCGACGCGGACCGGTACACCATCCTGCGGGAACTACGCGCCCACATGCCGCGCCCCGCCCGGGGCATCAGCTCGCCCGAGCAGGTCGCCGCCAAGCTCGTACGGACGATCGAGCACCGTCGCACCGCCGTGTACGTCCCCGGGTTCCTGCGGCTCGGGCAGATGACGCGGGCCGCCCTGCCGTCCCTGGTGCTGCGGGTGTACCGGCGGGACGTGGCCCGTCTGGAGGCCGAGGGCATCCTCGACCCCACCGGCCCGCTCGGCGCGGGCGGCCGGGCGGACCGCACCGCGCCGCAGCGGTAGCGGCTCACGCCGTACGCCGCCGCCGGTGCCCGGCGTCGCCCGCGCGGGCCAGCGCGCGCAGCAGGGCGGAGCGGCCCCGGTCGGGCACCGTCCACAGCGTCTCCCCCCGGACGCCCCAGCGGGCCAGCAGGGCGTTGGCGGCGAGCATGCCGGAGGTGGCGGCGCGTTCCATCAGGGCGACCGGCAGCCCGGTGCGGACCAGGTCCCCGGCGACGACCAGCGACGGGTCGGGGGTGCCGACGGTGGGCCGGTCCGCGTACCCGCCGACCGGGAACAGGGGGCAGTCCGCGCGCCACTCGTGCCGGACGGCGACGACCCCCGCGTCCCGGGTCTCCGGGTAGACGCGGTGCAACTGGCCGACGAGACGTTCGTGCTCCACGTCCGGGACGGCCGAGGCGGGCAGCGCGTAGGCGTGCAGTTCGACGACCGAGCCTCCGGTGCGGGCCGCCCAGCGGGCCGCCTCGCCCTCCCAGCGGTCCAGGACGCTGACGTTGTCCAGCGTCCCGTAGCCGCTGGTGCCGAGGAACCCGGGGCGGTCCGGGGCCACCGGCCGGTCCAGCCAGAGCCGGGACACCAGGAACGGCGGCGCGGTCCGCAGCCCCGCCACCCGCGCCCGCCACCCGGCGTCGCCGAGCCCGGGGGAGCGGCCCACCACCGCCTTCAGACCGCCGGTGTCCAGCGCCAGCACGACAGCGTCGTGGCGCCGGGCCCCCGGACCGTCGGCCACCTCGTGACCGCCGCCGGGCAGCGGACGTACCGCCTCCACCTCGGTGGACGTCCGCAGTTCCACGCCGTGCGCGGCGAGGTGCCCCGCCAGCGGGTCCCACAGGGCCTGCGGATAGGGCTCGCGCGGCACGTCGAACAGCAGCCCCTCGCTGGAGCCGAGGAAGTAGATGTGGAACATCAGCGCCATCTCGGCGGCCGACAGCTCCCGGGGGTCGGCGAAGAAACTCCGCGAGAACACCTCGAAGGCCAGATGCCGGGCGGCGGCGGGAAAGCGCAGGGCGTCGAGGAAGTCCTGGGCGCTGAGCCGGTCGAAGCGGGCGTGGACGGTGCCGGTGCTGATGTCCAGCAGGGGCAGCGCGGCGGCGGGCCGCAGCGCGGCCAGGTCCCGCAGCCTGAAGCTGGGGCTGAGCGCGACGAAGCCGAGGGCGCTCCACGGCGGTGTGCGCGGCACCCGGCGGAAACCGTCCCGGGGGCCGTCGGCGTGTACGAGCGGGTAGTCGGGCAGCCCGGCCAGCCGGTGCAGGCCGGGGTCGGTCCGGCGCAGCAGGCCCCGCAGGTTGTAGTACTGGCGGAAGAAGGCGTGGAAGCCCCGGCTCATCGTGGCCGGCGAGCCGTCGGGCAGCGCGACCGGCCACCCGGCGACCCGGCCGCCCAGCACGGGCTCGCGTTCGTACAGCACCACGCGCACCCCGCGCTCGGCGAGCACGGCCGCCGCCGCGAGCCCCGCGATCCCGCCCCCGACCACCGCCACGGACGGCGCCCGGCCGCCGCCGATCCGCTCCCGGCCCGGCGGCGGCGCCAGCATCCGGGCCCGCCGGTCCCGGCCCGGCGCTCGCGCGGCGCGGCCCGGGTGCGGTACGGGGCGGTACGGGTGCGGGGGCATGGCGGACTCCCGGGTCAGGGGGCGGGGCGGCGGCGCAGCCAGGGCAGCTCCGCCGCCGTGCGCAGCATGGGCAGGACGGGGACGCGGACACCGACCGCGAGGTCCTCGTACAGCCGGGTCCGGCCGTCGAGGAAGCGCAGCAGGCGCCCGGCCGGTACGTGGGCGAACAGGCGCAGGAAGAGATCGGGGCCGTCGACCCGGCCGGTGTCCAGGGCGCGCAGCAGCACCGCGTCCATCAGCCGGGCCCGGCCCGGATGCGCGGCCGGCGGCACCGGGCGGCGGCCCCCGCGCACGGCGTCGGCGACGGCCTGCGACTGCCGCTGCACGGCGGCGAAGGTGTAGCCGGTGGAGGGCCGGGTCGCCCCGCCCGCCACGCCGATCCGGAAGACCGGCCCGGACGGTGGCGGGAACACGGCGTCGGTCATCGGGATGACGCCCTGTTCCGTCGCCAGCACCCGGACCGCCCCGGCGCCCAGGACCCGGCCGGTGTAGTCGTCCAGGGCCAGGTCGTACGCCTCCGCCGGGAGCGGGGCGGGCCCGAACTCCGTGTACTCCACCAGGGCCGTGCGGCGCCCGGTGGGCAGGACGTACCCGAAGGACAGGCCCCGGTCCGGCTGCCCGGTGCGGAAGTCCATCAGGTCGACCACCCCGGGGTCGAACACCGGCCGCTCGGTGCGGACGAACCAGCCGCGGAAGTGCTGGAGCAGCCGGGTCCGGGCGGGCGGCGGGCGCTCCGGCGGCCGGGAGTCGAACACCCAGCGGGCCCGCAGCTCCAGCGGCGCGCCGCCCGCGCCGGTGGCCCGCACCCGCGCGTCCCCGCCGGGCAGCGCGGTCACCGCGCCGACGGTGGCCGTCACGCGCCGCACCCCCGGCCGCCCGGCCAGGTCACGGTCGACCAGGGCCTCGAAGTCGTCGGAGCGGATCATCTTGTACCGCACCGGCGCGATGTGCCGCCGCACCACCGCCCCGTTCCGGCCGCGCACCCGCAGCCACTCCCAGGACGCCGTCACCGCCCGGTCGAAGCGGCCCGCGCCCGGCTCCCAGAAACACCAGGTCCGCGACGGCGGCGTCAGCGGCCCGGCGGGCGCGGTGAGCAGAACGACGGACGGGGCCGGGCGGTCCCGCGCGGGCACCGGCAGCCGGTGCGCCAGCGACAGGCCGGCCGCCCCGGCACCGACGATGACGATGTCCGCGTCCAGCACACCCGCCTCCTCGCCGTCGCTCCGCCGCCCGGGAGTATGCCCCGCGCGTGCCCGCCCCGGACCGGGGCACGCGGTGGACGACGCGCCGGGTGTCCGCCGGGCGGGTGAGTGACGTACGTGATCGGACCAACCCCGGTGCCGCCTTCCCCGGCCGGGGAAGACGTAGCGCCGTACCGTTCCGCCGAGCCCAGCGACGAGAGGACACGGGATGCAGGGGACCCGCCCTGGCCGGGCCGGCGCCCGCAAGGGGCCGCGATGACACGGACCGTGCCGGGCCGCACCGATCACGTGGTGGTGGTGGGGGCGGGCCTCGCGGGCCTCTCCGCCGCCCTGCACCTGCTGGGCGCCGGGCGGCGGGTGACCGTCGTGGAGCGCGCGCCGCTGCCCGGCGGCCGGGCCGGGCGGCTGGACCGCGGCGGCTACCGCATGGACACCGGGCCCACCGTGCTGACCATGCCGGACCTGGCCGACGAGGCGTTCGCGGCGGTCGGCGAACGCCTGCGCGACCGTGTCGACCTGATCCCGCTGCACCCCGCCTACCGGGCCCGCTTCGCCGACGGCAGCTCCCTCGACGTGCACACCGACGCCGCCGCCATGGAGGCGGAGGTCGAACGGTTCGCCGGGGCCCGGGAAGCGGCCGGGTACCGCGAGCTGCGGACCTGGCTGACCCGGGTGTACGCCGTGCAGCGCCGCCGGTTCATCGACGCCAACTTCGACTCCCCGCTCGGCCTGCTCACCCCCGACCTGGCCCGGCTCGCCGCCCTCGGCGGCTTCGGCAGGCTCGACACGCGCATCGGACGGTTCCTCCGCGACGAGAGGCTGCGCCGGGTGTTCTCCTTCCAGTCCCTGTACGCCGGGGTGGCACCGGCCCGCGCGCTGGCCGCGTACGCCGTCATCGCCTACATGGACACCGTCGCGGGCGTCTGGTTCCCGCGCGGCGGCATGCACGCCCTGCCCCGGGCGATGGCCGCCGCGGCCGCCGAGGCCGGCGCCGACCTGCGCCTCGGCCAGGACGTCACCGCGCTGGAACGCTCCGGCGACCGCGTCACCGCCGTCGTCACCGCCGAAGGCCGCCTGCCCTGCGACGCCGTCGTCCTCACCCCCGACCTCCCGGTCGTCCACAGGCTGCTGGGCCGCCGCCCCCGCCGCCCGGTCCGCCTGCGGCACGCGCCCTCCGCCGTCGTCCTGCACGCCGGCACCACCCGCACCTGGCCCCACCTGGCGCACCACACCCTGTCCTTCGGCGCCGCCTGGGGACGCACCTTCGACGAACTCACCCGCACCGGCACCCTGATGAGCGACCCGTCCCTGCTGATCACCCGCCCCACGGCCGGCGACCCCACGCTCGCCCCCGAGGGCAGGCACCTCCACTACGTCCTCGCCCCCTGCCCCAACACCGACATCGGACCCGCCGCCGACACCTGGAGCGCCCTCGGGCCCCGCTACCGGGCGAGCCTGCTCACCACCCTGGAACGCCGGGGGCTGCCCGGACTGGCCGCCGCCATCGAGGAGGAGTGCCTGGTGACCCCCGCCGACTGGACCGCCCTGGGCCACGCCGCCGGAACGCCGTTCTCCGTGGCCCACACCTTCGCCCAGACCGGCCCCTTCCGGCCCCGCAACCTGGTGCGCGGCACCGTCAACGCGGTCCTGGCCGGCTGCGGCACCACCCCGGGCGTCGGCGTGCCCACCGTGCTGCTCTCCGGCAAGCTCGCCGCCGCCCGCGTCACCGGCCGGCCGGGCGGTGGCCGATGACCCGCCGCGAACTCGACGCCGCCGGCATCACCGACCCGTCCCTGCGCGCCGCCTACACCCGCTGCCGACAGCTCAACGCCCGCCACGGACGCACCTACTTCCTGGCCACCCGGCTGCTGCCCGCCGACCGCCGGCCGGCCGTGCACGCCCTGTACGGGTTCGCCCGCCACGCCGACGACATCGTCGACGACCTCGACGCGGACGCCACCGCCGCCGAGCGCGCCGCCGCCCTCGACCGGCTCGACACCCACCTGCGCGCGGCCCTGGCGGGCGGCCGCCCGGCCGGCGAACCGGTGGTCCTCGCCGTCGCCGACACCGCCGCCCGCCACGCCATCGACCCCGCCCACTTCACCGACTTCATGGCGTCCATGCGCAGCGACCTCACGGTCACCGAGTACGCCACCTACGCCGACCTGCGCGCCTACATGCACGGCTCGGCCGCGGTGATCGGCCTGCAGATGCTGCCCGTGCTGGGCACCGTCACCGCCCGCGCCACCGCCGCCCCGCACGCCGCCGCCCTCGGCGTCGCCTTCCAACTGACCAACTTCCTGCGGGACGTCGGCGAGGACCTGGACCGCGGCCGGGTCTACCTCCCGGCGGACCTGCTGGCCGCGCACGGCGTCGACCGGGCCCTGCTGGAGTGGAGCCGGCGCACCGGCCGCCACGACCCCCGCATCACCGCTGCGCTGCGGGCGGCCGAGGACCTCACCCGGTCCGTCTACCGCCGGGCCGCGCCAGGACTCGCCATGCTGGACCCGGTGGCCCGGCCGTGCATCCGCACCGCCTACGTGCTCTACCGCAACATCCTCGACACCATCCGCGAGGGCGGGCACGCGGTGCTGCACCGGCGGGCCGTGGTCCCGCGCCGGCGCCGCGCGGCCGTCGCCGCCGGCGGACTCACCCGGGTGCTCGCGGCCAGACTGCGCGCCCGCCGCGCCCACGACCCGCGGGAGGACACCGGATGAGCACGGAGCCCCGCAAGGGCCGCTACCCCCTGCGGTTCGGCCGCCGCCCCGTGCCCTGGGAGCGGCAGCGCCCGACCTGGCGCGAGGCCCGGCCGGCCGTCATCGCCGCGGCGCTCGAGCGGGCCGGCGCGCGCCGCGGCGGCAACTGGTACGTCGTCGGCGCCGCCCCCGGCGCACGGCCCGGCCGGCCGCTCGCGGAGACCGTCGCGGGCGTCGAGGTCGTCCTGTGGCGGGACGCCGGCGGCCGTCTGGTCGGCGGACCGGGCGTCTGCCCGCACCTCGGGGCGCCGCTGGCCGACAGCCCGGTGCGGTGCGGCACGCTCGTCTGCCACTGGCACGGACTCGCCCTCGACGGCACCCCGTACGCCGGATGGCAACCCCTCCCCGTGCACGACGACGGCGTCCTCGCCTGGGTCCGCCTCGACCGGGCGGGCGGCGAGGAGCCCACCGACGCCCCCGTGCCGCCCCCGCGGCCCCCGCTGGCCTCGGCCGTGCGGTCCGTGTGGCGGGGCGTGGGCCGCTGCGCCCCCGAGGACGTGATCGCCAACCGTCTCGACCCCTGGCACGGCGCCTGGTTCCACCCGTACTCCTTCACCGACCTCACCGTCGTCGCGGAACCCGGCGGGACCGGCGCGGACGACCGCTTCCTGGTGGACGTCTCCTTCCGGATCACCCGGCGCCTGGTCGTCCCGGTCCGCGCCGAGTTCACCGCGCCCGGCCCCCGTACCGTGGTCATGCGGATCACCGAGGGCGAGGGCACCGGCTCCGTCGTCGAGACCCACGCCACCCCCCTCGGCCCCGACGACCGGGGCCGGCCCCGCACCGCCGTCACCGAGGCCGTCCTCGCCACCTCCGACCGGCCCGGCTTCGCCCTCGCCCGGCGGCTCGCGCCCGCCCTGCGGCCCCTGATGAGCGCCGCCGCCGGCCGCCTGTGGCGCGACGACCTCGCCTACGCCGAACGGCGCCGGCACCTCCTCGACCGGGGCCTCTTCCCCGGCTGACCCGCGAGGAGCACACCGTGCAGACCTTCCTGCCGCACCCCGGCTTCCACGAGTCGGCCCTCGTCCTGGACCGCCGCCGCCTGGGCAAACAGCGCGTCGAGGCCCTCCAGGTCCTGCGCGGCCTGACCGTCCCCGGCTACGGCTGGCGCCGGCACCCGGCGGTGCGGATGTGGACCGGGTACGAGGAGGCCCTGGTCCGCTACGGCCTGGAGATCTGCCGGGTCTGGCGGGACCTGGGACACCAGGACAGCGTCGCCGCCTCCCTGGTCGCCGGGCTCGCCGACCTCCACCCCGGCGCGCCCGTCCGCGACCAGGCGGAACTGGCCCGCGCCGGGGAACTGCCGCCCTGGCTCGGCGACGACGCCTTCCACGTCAGCCACCGCTCGGCCCTGGTCCGCAAGGACCCCGACACCTACGCCCCGCTCTTCCCCGGCGTCCCCGACGACCTGCCCTACCTCTGGCCCGCCTCCGACCGGTCCCCGCGCCACGACATCTGACCGTCCCCGGTTGCCGATTGGTCCCCGACAGCGCCCCGCCAGTGGCCCTCGAAGGGGACCACCGCGCTGCCTAACGTCACTGCCATGAACGCCACCACCACGCGCGGCGCCCTGTCCGCCGCGTTCGCCTGTGTCCTCGTCGGCGGCTCCTTCACCGCCAACAGCCTGCTCGGCGACTACCCGTACGCGGGCGGCCAGTTCCTGCGCTACGCCCTCGCCTGCGTCCTGCTCGTGCCGCTGCTCGACCGGACCGACGCCAGGAGGAGGCTGGCCGCGCTGCGGCCCCGGCAGTGGGTGCGGCTGGCGCTGCTCGCGGCCGTCGGCATGGTCGGCTTCAACCTCGCCGTGCTGGCCGCCGAGCGCACCGCCGAACCGGCGGTCCCCGGCGTGCTGGTCGGCTGCGCGCCCGTCGTGGTCGCCGTCCTGGTGCCCCTGCTGGACGGCCGCCGGCCCCGGCGCCCGGTGCTGTACGGGGCGCTGCTGGTGGCCTTCGGGGCGTTCACCGTGCAGGGCTGGGGCCGCACCGACGGCGCCGGGCTCGCGTTCTCCGCGTGCGCCCTGCTCGGCGAGGTCGGGTTCGCCGTGCTCGCGGTGCCCGTCGTACGTCCGCTGGGGCCGAAGCTGCTGTCCGCCGCCGTGTGCGGGATCGCCGCCGCGGAGTCGGCGGCGGCCGGGGTGCTGGCCGACGGCACCGGATGGCTGCGCCCGCCGGACGCCACCGAGGCGGCGGCGCTGCTGTGGCAGGCGGTCGTGGTCACCGTCGTCGGCTTCGTCTGCTGGTACGCCGGGATGCAGCGCATCGGCGCCGAGCGCGCCACCCTGTTCTCCGGGCTCATCCCGGTCGCCGCCGCCGGCACCGCCCCGCTGGCCGGCACCGGTGCCTACGGCCCCGCCCAGCTCGCGGGCAGCGCCCTGGTCTGCGCCGGGGTCGCTCTCGGCTCGGGCGCGCTGTCCCGGCGCCGCGGCGCCGCGCCGGGCGGGGGTCAGCGGGCCTTGGAGCGCTCCTTGGAGAAGCGGTAGAGCTCCTGGGAGGTGGAGATCAGCTCCCGCTGCTCGGACCGCGACCCCACCATCGGCTGCGAGCCGTGCAGCGGCACCTGCGCGCTCTCCGGCAGGAACTTCACGGTGATCAGCCCGATCACCCCGGCCACCATCAGGTAGTACGCGGGGACCAGGTCGTTGCCGGTGGCGTTGACCAGGGCCTCGGTGAACAGCGGGGTGGTTCCGCCGAACGCGGCGACGGCGAGGTTGAAGCCGATGCCCATCGCCGCGTACCGCACCGCCGTCGGGAACAGCGCGGGCAGCGTGGCCGCGCTCGGCGCGGCGAAGCAGGCCAGCAGCGTGGACAGCAGCAGCACCCCGAGGACGGGACCGGCCGTGCCGTCCGACTTCAGCAGCAGGAACGCGGGCACCGCCAGCACGATCATCGCCGCCGCGCCGACCGCGTACAGCGGGCGCCTGCCCACATGGTCGCTGAGCCGTCCGAGGAAGGTGATCAGCAGCACGATCCACAGCATCCCGATGAGCACCAGGATGTCGGCGAAACCGCTGGAGCGGCCCACCGTCTCGGTCTGGTACGTCGGCAGGTAGCCGGTGACCATGTAGTTGGTGACGTTGTAGAGCAGCACCAGGCCCATGCAGATCAGCAGGGGCCGCCAGTGCCGCTTGACGATGGTCCGGAACTCGCTGCCCGCCGACTCCTGCGCGAGGCTCTTCTCGTGCTCGTCCAACTGCTGCTGGAAGGCGGGGGACTCCTCCAGCTTCATCCGCATGTAGAGGCCGATGACGCCCAGCGGACCGGCGATCAGGAAGGGCAGCCGCCAGCCCCAGGAGAGCATCTGGTCGTCGCTGAGCGCCAGGTTCAGCACGGTGACCAGCGCCGAGCCGAGGGCGTAGCCGACGAAGGTGCCGAAATCCAGCCAACTGGACAGGAAGCCGCGGCGGCGGTCCGGCGAGTACTCCGCGACGAAGGTGGTGGCGCCGCCGTACTCGCCGCCGGTGGAGAAGCCCTGGACCATCCGGGCGAGCAGCAGCAGGACCGGAGCCGCCATGCCGATCGTCGCGTAGCTGGGGATCAGACCGATGGCGAAGGTGCCGGCCGCCATCATGATCATGGTGGTGGCGAGCACCTTCTGCCGCCCGACGCGGTCCCCGAGCGGGCCGAAGACCAGACCGCCCAGCGGACGGACCACGAACGCCGCGGCGAAGGTCGCGAACGAGGAGATGAGCTGGGCGCCCGGTGAGGCGCCGGGGAAGAACACCTTGCCGATGGTGGCGGCGAGATAGCTGTAGACCCCGAAGTCGAACCACTCCATGCAGTTGCCGAGCGCGGAGGCGCCCACCGCGCGTTTCAGCAGAGGGGCCTCGACGACCTGTACGTCCTCCTCGCGGAAGGCGCCCTTGTTCCGCCGGAGCCGACGGGTCAGCTCATCCCGGACCTGCCGGGGCAGCTTCGCGACTGCTTTCGGCGTCTTGATCCGGCCCAGGGGACCCGACCGGCCGTCGGGCTTGGCGTCGACCACACTGCCGCCTTTCGTTCCGTTCACCGTTTTCGCCTAAGCGAATTCTGCGCCGCATTGATCGTCCGGCGCACGCCAGGGCTGCTGCCCGGCTGCGCGCGACCCACACGGGGCCGGTGGTGTGCGCCGGACCACGACGGGCGGACGGGACGGCGGGAGCAGGGCCGAACAGGTGGCGGGGGAGGGGAGCGGGGGGTCGGTGCGCCGCGCCGGAGCGACGGCGGGGGGCGCCGGAACGACAGCGGGAAGTCGGTGCGGCCGCGCCGGAACGGCTACGAGCCGGCCCGGGGCCGTCCGCCGCCGCTGCTCTCCCGGACGACGAGCCGGTGCCCGGCCACCTCGTGCCGGGCCTGCGCCGCCTCCGGCCGGTCGACGCGGGCCAGCAGCAGCGACACCGCGGCCCGCGCGATCCCCCGCTTGTCCGGCGCGACGCTGGTCAGCGTCGGCACGCTGAACCGCGCGGCCTCGATGTCGTCGAACCCCACCACGTCGAGGTCGCCCGGCACCGGCCGCCCGTTCTCGTGCGCCGCCCGCAGCGCCCCCAGCGCGAGCTGGTCGTTCATGCACAGCAGCGCGTCCGGCGGCCGGGGCGAGCGCAGCACCCCGGCCGCGACCCGGGCGCCGTCCCGCCAGTGGTACTCCGCGGCCGGCACCACCAGCTCCGGGTCGAACGGCAGCCCGGCCGCGGCCAGCGCCTCCCGGTAGCCGTCGGTGCGCAGCCTGCCGGTGCCCTGCCGGCCGCGGGCCGCGCCGCCGAGCACGGCGATCCGGCGGCGGCCCCGGGCCAGCAGGTGCTCGGTGGCCTCGCGGGCGGCCCGCACGTTGTCGATGCCGACGTGGTCGGTGCCCTCCTCGGCGGGCCGCTCCCCGAGCAGCACCACCGGCAGCCGCCGGTCCCGGCCGGTCAGGTCCCCGGGCAGCAGGGCGAGCGGGCTGAGCACCACCCCGTCGGAGAACTGCGCGTCGAACCCGCGCAGCACGGCCAGCTCGCGCTCGCGCACCCCGCCGGTCTGGTGCAGCAGCACCGTCAGGCCCCGCCGGTCCGCCTCGGCCGTCACATGCTTGGCCAGCTCCGCGAAGTAGGCGACGTCCAGCTCCGGCACCGCCAGCGTGATCATGCCCGTACGGCCCCGGCGCAGTTGCCGCCCGGCGAGGTTGACGCAGTAGCCGAGCGCCTCGATGGCCTCCCGGACGGCGGCCCGGGTCCGCTCCGACACATGCTCGAAGTCGTTGATCACGTTGGAGACGGTCTTGGGGGAGACGCCCGCGTACTCCGCCACGTCCTTGATCCTGGGTCTGGCCGCCACGCCCGCTCCTCCCTCGCCCGCCGCCGCGATCGTACCGACCGGGGACCGGAGTGTGACGAGCGTCACCAGGAGTGCCGGCGCGAAGTCGGGGTAAGCGACCTGTTGCCGGTTCGGACCGGCAGGTACGGGGACCGGACGACTCGGGAGGGCACATCATGACGGCGGCGATGACGCGGACGACGGACGTCCAGGAGGAAGCGGTCCGGCTGCCCACGGTCGCCGACCCCTCGAAGGTGGCCCCCAAGGACGCCCGCGAGCTGTCGCGGCTCTTCTTCGACCAGCTCGCGGTGCTGGAGGAGGGCACCCCCGAATACCAGTACGCGCGCAACACGCTGATCGAGATGAACATGTCGCTCGTGCGGTACGCGGCCTCCCGGTTCCGCAGCCGGGGCCCGGAGGAGCGCGAGGACATCGTGCAGGTCGGCATGATCGGCCTGATCAAGGCGATCGACCGGTTCGAGCTGACCCGCGAGGTGGAGTTCACCTCCTTCGCCGTGCCGTACATCGTCGGCGAGATCAAGCGCTTCTTCCGGGACACCTCCTGGGCCGTGCACGTGCCGCGCCGGCTCCAGGAGGCGCGGGTGGAACTCGCCAAGGCGACCGACGAGCTGCGCAGCCGCCTGGGTCGCACCCCGACCGTGCGGGAACTGGCCGAGCTGATGAGCCTGTCCGAGGACGAGGTCGTGGAGGCCCGGCTGGCCGCCAACGGCTACAACTCCTCCTCCCTGGACGCCGCGCTCGGCGGCAGCGAGGACGGCGAGACCGTGCTCGCCGACTTCATCGGCACCGAGGACGCGGCGCTGGAGCTGGTGGAGGACTTCCACGCGCTCGCCCCGCTGATCGCCCAGCTCGCCGACCGCGACCGGCAGATCATCCACATGCGGTTCGTGGAGGAGCTGACCCAGGCCCAGATCGGCGAGCGTCTCGGCGTCTCCCAGATGCACGTCTCCCGGCTGCTCTCCCGCACCCTCGCCAAGCTGCGCGAGGGCATGCTCACCACCAAGTGAGCCGGGAGCGGTTCAGGGCAGCAGCGGAAGGACGCGGCAGTTGGACCCGGCCGGCTCACCCGAGAGCCGGTCGGTGAGCCAGGAGATCGCGTCGCCCTGGTCGCTCAGCAGCGGCCCGAAGTGGTTGAGCAGGGCGTTGCCCACACTGGGCAGCAGCACCGGGTCGTAGCTGACCTTCCCGCCCAGCGCGCACCAGTCGGCGGCCATCCGGCGGGCCTGACCGTGCGGCACCAGATTGTCGTTGACGCCGGTGGCCACCCGGACCGGGCCCGCCGGCTTCTTCGTGCCGATGCGCTGCTTCGCCAGGAACGCCTGGAGGGTGGGCTCGGCCTTGATGATGTCGCCCAGCGACTGCCCGGTGGTGGTCCAGGAACTGCTGCGCCGGTAGGCGTAGCCGAACAGGGCGTCGCCCACGCACGCGGTGGACAGATCCGCCAGCGCCTCCCGGCCCGCCTGGTTGAGGTAGCGATCGGCGATCGGCCGCAGCGCGGGCTCGGTCTGCAGGAAGCCGTTGAGCGACCAGCCCAGCGCGCCCGCCAGGTCGCTGCCGTCTATGCCCGCGGTGACCTCGGTCAGATCGGCGGGCGGCGCACCCGAGTAGGTGCCGGCCAGTTCCACGTCCGGGGCGTAGCTGGACTGGAGTTCGGCCGCCGCGGCGGCCGCGCCGCCGCCCTGGCTGTAGCCGAACAGGCCCACCGGCGAGTCGTCGGTGACGGAGGCCGACGCCAGGGACCGGGCGGCGCGGACGGCGTCCAGTACGGCGTGCGCGCCGTCGACGCGGTTGACGTAGGTGTGCAGCCGGTCGGTGGCGCCGAGGCCCACGTAGTCGGTGACGACGACGGCGACGCCCCGGGCGAGCAGCCGGTAGACCGACAGGTCCTCGTATCCCACCGACACCGTCTCGCCGTTGAGTCGCAGCGGGTGCTCCAGGCCCATCGAGGCGGCGCACTGGTCGCCCTGGCCCATGGTGCCGGGGGCGACCACGACCAGCGGGCGCGGGCCGTCGCCGCGCCACTGGGCGGTCGGTTCGATGTAGGCGCCGGTGACGGCGACCGGGCCGCCGCCGGCGTCGGTGGACTTGTACATCAGCCGGGTCGCCCGGCCCGGCAGCGGGCCGCCCAGGCTCGGCAGGCTCAGGGCGAGGCGGAGCGGCTCGCTGCGCACCAGCGCGCCGTCGGCCTCGGGCAGCGTCGACGGCGGGTTGTAGAACTCGGGTATCTCCACACCGCGGGAGACCACCGACGCCGAGACGTCGGCCGCGGTGGCGGGAACGGCCTGGGCGCCGAGCGCGAGGGCGACGGCGGCGGTGGCCGCGGCGAGCAGGGTGGGGCGTACGGGCATGGCGGACCTCCTGGGGAAGCGCTTGCACCGGTGAGGGTGACGGGACCGTACCGAGACAGGGGTTACCCTGGGTAGCACCCGGCATATTACGGTTCAGTAACTTGACTCTCCGTCTAACAAGCCCGCCCGGACGCCCTCAGCGGCGGCTGCGTACCAGCAGGTAGAGGAAGTACGGCGTGCCGATCACCGCGGTCATCAGACCGGCGCCCACCTGGGCCGGGGCGATCACCGTGCGGCCCAGCAGATCGGCGGCGCAGACCAGTGTGGCGCCGAGCAGCATCGCGACCGGGATCACCCGCACATGGCGCCGGCCCACCAGGGCGCGGGCCGCGTGCGGGGCGACCAGGCCGACGAAGCCGATGGTGCCCGCGCAGGCCACGGCGGTCGCGCTGAGCAGCACGCTCACCACCAGGAACCCCAGGCGGCCCGGTGCCAGGCGCAGTCCGAGCAGCCGGGGCGTGTCCTCGTCCAGCGAGACCAGGTCAAGCTCGGTGCGCCGGGCGACGGCGACGGCGGTGCCCAGGACCAGCGCCAGCGCCACCGGCACCACGTCCGGCAGGGACCGCCCGTAGGTGGAACCCGACAGCCAGGTCAGCGCCTTGGTCGCGTTGAACGGGTCGGTCAGCACGATGAGCAGGCTGATCGTCGCGGTGGTGCCGGAGGCGACGCCGATGCCCACCAGGACCAGCCGGTTCTGCTGGAACCCGCCCCGGGCGGCGAGCCCGAAGACGACCACCGCGGCGGCGCCCGCCCCGGCGAACGCGGCCCCGGCGATGCTCCAGCCCGCCGCGACGGGCGCGGTCGTCACCAGCAGTACGGCACCGAGCGCCGCGCCGCCCGAGACGCCGAGGACGCTCGGGTCGGCGAGCGGATTGCGGGTCACGGCCTGCACCAGCGTGCCCGCGAGGGCGAGCGCGGCACCGGCGCACAGCGCGGCGAGCACCCGGGGCACCCGGGTGTCCAGGACGAAGGAGACGGTCCGCCCGGCCCGGCCCTGCGCCCAGTTGGCGACATCGCCCAGCAGCAGCTTGCTGTCGCCGATCAGGACCGCGGCGACCGCGACGCCGGCCAGCGCGACGACGAGGACCGCCAGCGCGGTCAGGAACGCCGCCCGGCCCGGGACGCGCAACCGGTCCGGCGCCCCGGCACCGCCGGTGTCCCGCAGCCTCAGCGCCGTCGCGACCAGGAACACCGCGCCGACCAGGCTGGTGACCACGCCCGTGGGCACCGCCACCGACAGGTCGTCCGGGACCAGCGCCCGCAGCAGCACGTCCGAGCCGAGGACCAGCACCGCGCCGGTCAGCGCGGCGGCGGGCAGGCTGCCGCGCGAGCGGGCGAAGCCGCGGAACCGGCGGGCCAGCGGCCGTACCAGGGCGGGCGCGCACAGGCCGACGAAGCCGATCGGCCCGGCCAGGGTGACCGCCGCCGCGGACAGCAGCGAGGCCAGCGTGACCACGGTGACGCGGGTGGCCCGCACGGGCACGCCCAGGCCGCGCGCCGCGTCGTCGCCGAGGGCGAGCGCGTCGATCCGGCGGGCCGTCAGCAGGAGTCCGACGAGGCCGGCCGCGGCGACGGGCAGCATCTGCAGGACGCCGTCGAAGCCGTTCTGGCCGATGCTGCCCTGGTTCCACTGGTAGAGGCCCTCGGTCTGCTCGGGGAACAGCAGGAGCAGTCCCTCGGTGACGGAGTTCAGGCCGAGCATCAGCGCGGTGCCGGCCAGGACCAGCCGGACGGTGCCGGTGCCCAGGCCGGACAGGCCGAGGACGATCGCCGCCGCGGCCAGTCCGCCGGCGAAGGCGACGCCGGAGGAGGCGAGCAGCGGCAGCGAGACGCCGGTGGCGCCCACCAGGCCGAGCGCCAGGTAGGAACCGGCGTTGACGGCGAGGGTGTCGGGCGAGGCGAGCACGTTGCGGCTGACCGTCTGAAGGACGGCGCCGGCGACGCCGAGGACGGCGCCGACCAGCAGTCCGGCGGCGGCCCGGGGCAGCCGGGAGGCGACGACGACCGACGCGTCGGAGGCGTCGGCCCGTCCGGTGAACGCCTTCCACACCTCGGCGGGTCCCACGGCGGAGGTGCCCTGGGTGAGGTCCAGCACGGCGAGGACGGCGACCAGGAGGACGAGCACGGCCGTCACCGCGGACGCGCCCGACCGGGGGGTGGGAGCCGCCGGCGGCCGGACGGCGGGTTTCGTTGCGGTGACGGCCATGGCCTAGCTACTTCGTCAGCGCGTCGACGACGGAGTCGATGTACGTCGACATCGACCCGGGCCCGCCGAACATCCAGATGCCGTCGTCCAGCCGGTGCACGTCGCCGGCCTTCACGAAGGGCAGGGACTTCCACACCGAGTTCTCGGCGAGCGCGCCGGTGAACGGGGTGGCGTTCTTGTCCTGGTCGTTGCCGATGTACGCGAACTGCGTGTCCTCGGGCAGACCGGTCAGGCCCTCGACGTCGGTGGCGCCGAGGCCGTAGGCGGCGTCGCCCTTGACGGTCCAGGCGTTCTTCAGGCCGATCGCCTCGTTGACCTCACCGATGAGCGAGGTGGCGGTGTACGGGCGGATGGAAACCTGGTTGGAGGTGACGTAACCGTCGGCGAAGGCGAGGTCGGTGCCCGCGAGGCCGGCGTCGGCGAGGGCCTTCTTGCCCTCGGCGACCTTCGCCTCGAAGTCCTCGCGGACCGTCGCGGCCCGGTCGGTGGTGTCGGTGGCCTCGGCGATGAGGTCGACGTTCTCGAGCATCTGGTCGATCTGGCCGGTGCCGTCGGCGGACTTCACCGACAGCACGGGGGCGATCTTCTTCAACTGCTTCACGGCGGAGGCCGGCAGGTCGGTGGTGGCGACGATGAGGTCCGGCGCGAGCGCGGCGACGGTGTCCGTGCTGGGCTCGCCGCGGGTGCCGATGTCCTTGGGGGAGTCGGTCAGCGGGACGGCGGAGTCCCAGGCCCGGTAGCCCTTGACGTCGGCGACGCCGACGGGCTCCACGCCGAGCGAGACGAGGCTCTCGACGACGTTCCACTCGGTGGCGACGACCTTGGTGGCCGGGCCGTCGAGCTTCACCTTCGCGCCGGTGCCGTCGGTGAGGGTGATGGCCTTCGCGGGCTTGTCCGCGCTGTCGGCGGCCGGCTCGGTGGAGCCGCAGGCGGCGAGGGTGAGCGCCGCGGCGGTGGCGGTGGCCGCGGTGAGGAGAGCGCGTCTCATGTGGTGGTGCCGAGCCTTTCACGTCGGGTGTGGTGACGGCCGATCGCGCGGGTGCGCAGACGGCCGGTGAGGGGGTCGGGGCCGACCTCGATGCGGATGCCGTAGACGGCGGTGAGCCGCTCCGGGGTCAGGACGTCCTCGGGCGTGCCGTCGGCGACGATCCGGCCCGCCTGGAGCAGCGTGATCCGGTCGGCGACGGCCGCCGCCTGGTCGAGGTCGTGCAGGACGACGCCGACGGCGATGCCGTGGTCGTCGGCCAGGTCGCGGACGAGGTCGAGGAGTTCGACCTGGTAGCGCAGGTCGAGATAGGTGGTGGGCTCGTCCAGGAGCACCACTCCGGTCTCCTGGGCGAGGCAGCTCGCGAGCCAGACCCGCTGCAACTGGCCGCCCGACAGATGGTCGGCGCCGCGGTCGGCGAGGTCCGACACGCCGGTCAGGGCGAGCGCCCGGTCCACCGCCGCCGGGCCGTCCGGGTCGGGCCGGCCCCAGCGTCCCCGGTAGGGGTAGCGGCCGAACTCGACGACGTCCCGTACGGTCAGCCCACCGGGCGTGGGCCGGCTCTGGGTCAGCAGGGCGACGTGCCGCGAGAACTCACGGGACGTCAGTGCCAGTGCGTCGGTGTCCGCGTCGATCCGCAGCGTGGCGCTGCGCGGGCGCTGGAGGCGGGCGATGGTCCGCAGCAGGGTCGACTTGCCGCTGCCGTTCGGGCCGACCAGGACGGTCACCTCGCCGGGCCGGAGGGTGACCGCCGCGCCGTGGACGACGTCGACGCCGTCGTAGGACACGGTCACGTCCGTGGCCGTCAGTTCATGACCGCGCAGTCGGGAGCCGCCGGTCGCCTGTTCACCTGATCTCACGATACGAAGGTTAGCCTAACCTAAGAAGTGCTGGTAGCGGCGGCCCCCCGGACCGTCGCCGCGCCGCTGCCCGCGGGACCGGGCGGCGGTCTCAACTCGTCGGCGTGGAGCGGTACTTCCACAGGCCCGAGCGGTTCAGGGACTGCGGGCAGTGCAGGTAGATCTCGTCGATGTCCAGGACGAGGGCCAAGTCCGGGCGGCGCCCGTCGCGGGCCAGCGCGTCGAAGAACGGGGCGTCGGTGAGGACGCGGGCCCGCCCGTTGACGCGCAGCACCTGCTTGCCGCCCGGGATCAGGTACAGCAGTCCCGCGTGGGGGTTGTCGAGGATGTTGTGGAAGCTGTCCCCGCGCCGGTTGCCGGGCCGGTCCGGCAGGGCGAGGGTGCCGGGGCCGAGGACGTGGGTGAAGCCCGGGGCGTCACCGCGCGGGGAGACGTCGCAGTTGCCGTCCGCGTCGGAGGTGGCCAGCAGGCAGAAGGGGGAGCGGGCCAGGATGTCCAGGTCCTCGTCGGTCAGCCGGTCGTGCACCTTGTCGATCACGATCGGCCAGGGCTCGCCCAGCAGGGCGCGCAACTCCTCGCGCGAGCGCAGTTCGGCCCAGCCCTCGCCGGTGACGCGGCCGGCGGTGTCGGTGGTGTGCGGCAAGGCCGGCTCCCGGGATGTCGTGCGAAGGTGGTTGCGCGATCAACATTATCCGACGTTAGGTACGCCTCACCTAACCAGGTCGCTCGCGGGGCGTGCCCGGCCGGGCCGCCGCTCGTCACGCGAGGTCGCTCAGAACGCGTACCTGACGCGCAGCCAGGGCGCGTGGGTGTCGATCAGCGCCCGGAGCGTCTGCACCGCCTCCGCCTTGACCGCGTTGCGGTAGCGGACGTTGAGCGCCCCGTTCTCCGAGCGCTTGGCCTGCTGGAGGTCCGGCGTCCACAGCACCTCCTCGGCGCGGGGGTGCCAGCCCAGGTTGACCTCGTGCAGGTCCCGGTTGTGCGTCAGCATGATCACCTCGGCGGCGGCCTGCCGCTTCACCCGCTCGGGCAGGACGTCGTCGAGGTGGCGCAGCAACTGTGCCCACGCCTCCCGCCACCCGGGGCGGACGACCACGGGGGAGAGGTTGAAGTGCACCTCGTACCCGGCGTCCAGGAAGTCCGCGGCGGCGGCGATCCGCTCGGCCACCGGCGAGGTGCGCACGTCCAGCAGCCGGGAGTCGTCCGGCGGCATCAGCGAGAAACGGATGCGGGTGCGGCCCCGCGGGTCGAGGGCGAGCAGGTCGGGGTTGACGAACTTGGTGGCGAAGGAGGCCTTGGCCGTCGGCCAGTGGCGGAAGGCGCGCACCAGGTCCGCGGTGTTGTCGCTGATCAGGGCGTCCACCGAGCAGTCGCCGTTCTCGCCGATGTCGTACACCCAGGCGTCCGGGTCGCACTGGTTGGGCTCGGTCTTCGGGCCGAGCCGGGCGAGGTGCCGGCCGAGGTGCGCGACGATCCGGTCGATGTTGGTGAAGACGGTGATCGGGTTGGCGTACCCCTTGCGCCGCGGTACGTAGCAGTACGCGCAGGCCATCGCGCAGCCGTTGGAGGCGCCCGGCGCGATCCAGTCGGCGGAGCGGCCGTTGGGGCGGGTGGTGAGCGTCTTGCGTTCGCCGAGGACCAGCGTCTCGCCCTTGACGCGGACCCAGCGGTCGACGTTGCCCTCGTTGCCGTGCAGCCCGGGGATGCGCCAGTGGGAGTCGACCGTGATCAGCCGGGCGCCGGGGAAGCGGGCGAGGATCTGCCGGCCGCGCGCCGACCGGGCCGCCGCGGGCTCGGCGTGGATCTCCCGCACGGGCAGCAGCCTGCGGGCGGCGGGGGAGTCGCGGAACGAGGGCCCCTCCTCGGCCGCCTCCGTCAGGGCGTCGAGCTCGAACAGCGTGCCGGAGCCGTTGTCCTCGGGGATGGACGGGTGGTGCATCGGGGCTCCGCGGCGTGAGGTATGTCCGGAAAGGACCGTTACTCCACTGTACGGGCTGTGCCGAGGGTTCCGACGGCGCCGTGTTCCGGGCCGGGCCCGGGGCATACGGGTGTCACGACGGCGAAGGGCGCCGTCCGTCAGAGGAGGTACTCGTGCTCGCCATAGTCGGAGCGGTTCTGTTCCTCATCGCTTTTTTGATCAATGCCGCGGACATCTCGACCAACGACGTCTTCACCTCGACCAACTTCATGCTCGTCGGGCTGGCCCTGGTGGCCCTGCACGTCGCCGGGATCGGCAGCGGCTGGGCGGCGCGGGGCCGCCGGCGCTGAGGACCGGAAGCGTTCGGCCGTGACGGGTGCCTTCTCGAAGGTCGCCGACGCCGGTCGCGGCGTCGGCGACCCGGACGGGCCCCCACGCGGTCTCAGTAGGCGTGGTCGGCGGTGATGTCGGCGGAGAGGTCGAGGTGGCGCCGGGCCGTCGCGGGGCGCAGCGCCATCAGGGTGTGGGTGAGGGCGTCCACCGCGGCGAGGTGGGCGATGCGGCTGGCGGAGGTCTCCAGGCCGAAGACGAGGTCCTGGCCGCCGGCGACGAGGACATGGGTGCTGGTCTCGCTGAGCGGTGAGCGGGCGTAGCTGGTGAGGGCCACCACGGCGGCCCCGGCCCCGCGGGCCCGGCGGGCGGTGTCGACGGTGGTGCGCGTGGCGCCCGTATGGCTGACCGCGAGGCAGACCCCGTCCGGGGGGAGCTGGGCGGCGGCGAGCTGTGCGGTGAGCGGGTCGGCGGGAGCGTCGACGGCGCAGCCGAGGGCGCGCAGGCGGTAGGCCGCGTCGAGGGCCACGGCGCTGGAGAGGCCGGCCGCCGCCACGACGATCCGCGGCGCCGCGTGGACCGCGTCCGCGGCGGCGGACAGCACGGCGGGACCCAGAGTCGCGGCGACACCGTCCAGCGCGTCCCGGGAGGCCCGGACGGTCTCCGCGAGCGCGCGGGCGGCCGGGTCGTCCGGCGCCGGCGAAGGCGGCGGCGTGACCTGCCGGGCCGCCTCGATCTTCACTTCCTGGAAGCCCCGGAAGCCCAGCCGCTGGCAGGCGCGCACCACCGTGGACGGCGCGGTACCGGCCAAGGCGGCCACGTCGCTGACGCTCAGATGGACCAGCGCGGCCCCCTGGTCGAGGACGACCCGCGCCACCCGGGCCTCGGTGTCGCGGAGCTCCGGCAGCTTCGCCCTGATCTGCGCGGAGAGGCGCCCCCCACTCGCGGAATTCTGTTCCATGGGCATAGCCTAGCGTGGAATTTCGTTCCCGCCCTCCTCTCAAGGGGTCGCTCCGCCATGCCCGTATCCGCCTCCGTCGGTGTGCCGGCCGCCGTCCTGACCGCCGCCGTGCTGCACGCCGTGTGGAACGCGATGGCCCACCGCATCCCCGACAAGCTGGTCGGATTCGCGCTCATCAACTGCGCCTACACCGGCTGCGCCGCCCTCCTGGTCTGCTTCACCCCGCTGCCCCCGGCCGGGGCCTGGCCGTTCCTGGCGGCGTCCGCCGCGCTGGAGGTCGCCTCGCACCTGTTCCTGCTCCGGGCCTACCAGTTGGGGGACTTCGGCCAGATGTACCCCCTGGCCCGGGGCGTCGCCCCGCTCCTCGTGGCGGTGGTCTCGGTCACGCTGCTGGACGGCACCCTCACGCCGGTCCAGGGGACGGGCGTACTGCTGGTGTCCGGAGGTCTCGGGGCCCTGGCCCTGGCATCCGGGGGTATCGGCCGCGCCCGGCTCCCGGCCGTGGGCGCCGCGCTGGGCACCGGTCTGATCATCGCCGCCTACACCCTGGTGGACAGCGTGGGGGTGCGGCAGGGCGGCGACGTCCTGTCCTACGTCGGCTGGCTCTTCCTGTGCCAGGGGCCCGTCCTGCCGCTGATCGCGCTGGCCCGGCGGCGCGGGACGCTGCTCGCCCAGATGCGCCCGGTACTCGGTACGGGGCTGGCGGGCGGGGCGCTCTCGATGGCCGCCTACGGCCTGGTGATCTGGGCGCAGGCGCACGGCAACGTCGCCACCGTCGCCGCGCTGCGCGAGACCGGCATCCTCGTCGCCGCGGTCATCGCCACGGTGTTCTTCCGCGAACCCTTCGGACGCCTGCGGCTGATGGCCGGCGCGGTGACGCTGACCGGGATCGTCCTCCTGCGCTAGGACCTGTCGTGCGGATCGGGCCGCGGGGAACCGGCTGCGCCTTCGTCGTGCCAGACCCCGCGTCCGCGGTGTGATCCGGACGACAGGCCCTCCCCGGTGGCTAGGGGATGCGGGCCACCGCCGCGTAGATGCCGCTGTCCTCCGGCTCGGCCGGCCGCTGTCCGGGCCCGTACCACTCGGTCGCCGTCACCAGGCCCGGCGGCAGCAGTTCCAGTCCGTCGAAGAACCGGGCGACCTCCGCGCGGGTGCGGAAGCCGAGCCGGATGCCGCCCTTGGCGTACTGGGCGACGACCTGCTCCGCCAGCTCCGGGAAGAGGTCGATCGCGGCGTGCGAGAGGACCAGGTGACTGCCCGGGGCGAGGGTGGCGACCAGCCTGCGGACGATGCCGTGGGCGTCCTGGTCGTCGGGGACGAAGTGCATCAGGGCGATCAGGGACAGCGCGATCGGCCGGTCGAAGTCGAGGACGCCCCGGGCGTGCCGCACGATCTCGTCCGGGGCGCGCACATCGGCCTGGATGTAGTCGGTGACGCCCTCGTGGTGGCTGACCAGCAGGGCCTCGGCGTGCCGCAGGACGATCGGGTCGTTGTCGGCGTAGACGACCTTGGCCGTCGGCACCGTCCGCTGGACGATCTGGTGGAGGTTGGGCTCGGTGGGGATGCCGGTGCCGATGTCGAGGAACTGGTCGACGCCCTGGGCGGCGAGGTGGGCGGCGGCGCGGTGCATGAACGCCCGGTTCTGCCGCGCCGCGTCCCGGGCCTCGGGCGGCAGGGTCTGGCCCACCGCCTCGTCGACGGGGTAGTTGTCCTTGCCGCCCAGCAGCCAGTCGTAGACCCGCGCGGGATGGGCCCTGCTGGTGTCGAGCTGCGGGGACCGGGGACTGTCCGTCGTCATGGCACGCTCCGATGTCCGGGGTGACGCTGCACCGCGGGGTGGACGATCATCGTACTGCGACCGCTCACGCCCCCGCCCGGGAAGGCGAGTTGACCACCCCGCCGCCCGTCCCGGACGGCCCCCGGCGACGCGGTCAGGCGACGCGTTTGCGGCCGCCCCGGGTCGACCAGTGGTGCTCGTGGAACCAGTGGCCGACCAGGGCGCCCCCGAACACCACGAACCCCACCCCGATCAGCCAGGACTCCACCACCAGCACGATGCCGACCGTGCCGTAGCTGATCGCGTTGTCCAGGATCAGCGGCGTGAACACCAGGTAGGAGAAGCCCCGCAGCCCGACCAGCCCGACCATGGTGGCGACCGCCCCCGGCAGCAGGTCCCGCCAGCGGACCTGACGGCCCAGCAGGAAGTACTGGCCCCACCAGAAGAACAGCACGCCGGTCACCGTCGACAGCACGATCCGCACCGATCCGTGCAGCGTGGTCCGCGTCTGCACCTCCTGATAGAGGTACGCGGTCAGCGCCACCACCCAGGTGAGCTGCCGCCAGACCCGGTGCCAGGGGCCCGACGGCAGGCCCCAGATCCGTTCGTACCCGTTCTGCACGCTCGCCGCGAAGGACACCCCGAACACGGCGAGCAGCAGACCGCCCCAGACGCTGGTGGTGCCGATGACCTCGCGCGGCGGGCTGATGATGTCGGTGAGCACCCGCGCGGACCGCCCGGACAGCCCCATGCCGTCCGCCAGCCAGGCCGCGAAGCCGCCCCGCCCGAGCGGATCGGCTGCGGCCACCACGATCAGCAGCGGCGCCAGGGTGACCAGGGCGATCGTGGCGAAGCCCATGGCCCGGTGCATCAGCTCCAGCTCCCGGCCGCGCCGGACGAGGGCGGTGGCGGCCAGCCGGTCCCACAGGGAGTGGAACGGACGCAGGAACCGGTTCACGCGGGCGCTCTCCTCGAAGGCGGTCCTCGGGGCGGCTCGTGGGCGCGGCCGTCCGGGCCGGGCCGGTCCCCCCAACCTAGCCGGACGCCCGGGGGAACGCGCGCCGCCACGGTCAGCCGGCCGGCCGCCGGAACGCCCAGTCCATCCTCGGCTCCAGCACACAGCGGAACACCCGCCGCACCGGCGCCGTGCACAGCAGGGTGACGACCGCGGCGGCCACCAGGGTGACCGCGATCTCGCCGTACGGCTGCTTCACCCACGCGGCGTGGCTCCAGTGCCAGTGGTTGGCGGCCTGGACGACGAAGCCGTGCAGCAGATACCCGTACAGCGTGCCGGAGCCCAGTGCCGTGAACCAGGTCGCGCGCCCCGGCACCCAGGCCAGGAAGCAGGCGACGAGCAGCAGCGAGCAGCCGAACAGGGCCAGCGTCATCAGCGGCCCGTACCAGGCGGGCACCCCGAACTGCTCGGCGCTGCTGCGGTGGAACAGCCAGGCGTACTCGAACCGGGGCACCAGCCAGTACGCCGCCGCCAGCGCCCCGGCGAACACCGGCACCGCCAGCAGCCTCGCCGCCCGGCGGCGCACCCACCGGAAGTGCTCGGGCCGCAGGGCCAGGCCCAGCACGAAGTACGGCAGGAACTGCAGGGTCCGCTGAAGATCGAGGTCGGCGCCGATGTCGGGGGAGAGGGTGGCCAGCATCGCCACGGCGAGCGCCAGCGGCAGCGGCCACCGCACGCTTCTCCAGAACGGCGTGGTCAGCCGCCAGACGAACAGCGCGGCCAGGAACCACGTCAGGTACAGCGGGTCCAGCAGGCTGATCGGCCGGTCCGGTTCGCCGTCGGACCACCGGGTGAAGAAGGTGTACGCCGTCTCGAAGACGACGTACGGCACGGCGACCCCGGTGACCAGCCGCTTGATCCGGCCGGGGCTCGCGTCGAAGTTCCGGGAGAAGTAGCCGGAGATGACGATGAACGCCGGCATGTGGAAGGCGTAGACGAGCGTGTAGAGCGCGGTGACGGCGCGGCTGCCGTCGCGCAGCGGCTCCCACGCGTGTCCGACGGCCACGAGCACGATCGCCAGGTACTTGGCGTTGTCGAAGAACGCGTCGCGCCGGGCGGCCGGCTCGGCCCGGGTGCCGGTCGCGGGACGGGGGGCGGGGCGGGAGGGCGCGGTGGGGACCGCCGCGGCGTGTGTGGTCTGTGTCACATCGCCCCCACCGCGGCTCCCGGACAACGCGCACCGGCGCTCACACGTCTTACCTGGATCACGGGGCTGAGGAAGGCGGTGGACATCCCTGCCGCCTCACCACTCCCACCGGAGGCAAACCTTCCGGCGCCGGCCGCGGGCTGTGGTGTCGGTCACCGCGCCACGGCGGGAGGTTTCCAGTGCGCCCCCTGGCCGCCCCGCGCGCCCCGAAAGCTTCCTTTCCACCTGCTAGGGGGGTTATTTCCGCATTCTCTTGTTTTTCCGGCACCCGGCCACCTGCAATGGAATCGCGGAACCGCCCCCGGGGTGATTCCGCGGTCGCAGTGCTCAGCGAAAGAGGAAAAAGAGACACGTAATCGAAAGGGTGGAAATGACGCAGCAGACGAAACACCCCGTCGACACGGACGGCGAATCGCTGTTCGAGGAAATGACGATTCCGGAGTCGGAGGAGGCATTCGCGGGCCATAGCTGTCTGTCCTGGGCGGCCCCCCAGCCCACCGAGCTGGTGACCACCGCGCCGGCAGCCTCCTGAGGCTCCGCGCCCCCGGCCGCGTGCGAGCGCCGCCGGGGGCGCTCCGCGCGTCGCGGCGCGCGGCCGCGGGCCCGGCCGTCCGGCGCCGGGCCGAGCGTCGTCCCCCATCCCTGCCCTCCCGGAAGGCGGCCCCCTTGGATGTCCACGCCCGCACCGAGCTGCGGCCCGACGTACGCCTGGTCCCGCGCGGTGACCACCTCTACGTCTGCGCGAGCACCGGTACCCTGCGCGTCCCCGCCCGGGTGCCCGCGCCCGGGACCGGCGGCGAGGCGGTGCCGGCCGACGCCGTTCCCGAGGACGTGGTGCACGGCCTGCGCTCACGCGGACTCGCGCACGAGCCGGGCCGGCTCGTCCACCCGCTCTACGGGGAGATGACGGCCCTCCGCGACCGGCCGGTCGCCGTCGCCCCCCAGGGCACGGGCGGCGAGGTGGGCGCGCTGCTGGAGCGCGTGGGCCTGACCGTGGTGCCCGACGACCGGATGTCACCGGCAGCCGTCGCGGTGCTGCCGCTCTCGCTGCCCGAGGAGCGACTGGTACGGCGGGTGGCCTGCGCGCTGGAGACGGGGACGCCGCTGGTCGCCTACCTCGACACGCCCACCCGGTTGTTCTTCGCCACCCTCAGCCCGCCCTGTACTCCCTGTCCGGTGTGCCTGGTGCGCCGGCTGCGGGCCAACCACGTCTGGCAGCCGATCGCCGACCTGCCCCTGGACGTCCTCCTCGGCGAGGCGGACACCGGCACCTGGCCGAGCACGACGGTCGCCGCGGGACTGCTCGCCCACGCGGTGCTCACTTTCCTGAGCCCCGGCACCCCGTACCCGCGACCGAGGGCGGCGCCGGAGGACGCGAACCCGCACCGGCGCGCGACCCTGACCGAGGTCGAGCACGGCTCGCTGGCCCGCACCGAACACGACCTGTTCCACCTGCCGGGCTGCCCCGCCTGCGCCGGACACGCCACGCAGCCCCGGCACAAGGACGAGCCCGACGGCATCGACGACACCGTCAGTTGGGAGCGGATGCGCGGCGCGGTGGACCCGCTCACCGGCATCGTGCTCCGCCTCCTGGTGGACGAGCGCGACGACGCGCTGGGGGAGGCGACGTACGCGCGTACGGCCGGGATGACGAAGACGCACTGGTTCTCCCCCGTCACGGCCGAGGCACGAGGCGGCGCGGTCAAGAACGACCCGGTGACGGCCCGGGTCTGCGCCGTGGGCGAGACCCTGGAACGGTATGCGGCGGGCGTCTACGACCCGGCGAAGCTGGTCCGCGCCTCCGCCGCCGCCCTGGGCGAGGAGGCGGTCGACCCCCGCTCGCTGCCCCTGGGTTCGCCGGCGGAGTACGACCGGCACGACCGACTGGCCCCGTACGACCCGGAAGCGGAGATCGACTGGGTGCCGGGCCGGTCGCTGGCCACCGGCCGGACCCGGTACGTCCCCGCCTGCGCGGTCTACCTGCCCTACCGCTTCCCGCCCGGCCACCGGGCCTGGTACGACCCGATCTCCACCGGCCTCGCGGCGGGCGGCAGTTACCACCACGCGGTGCACGGCGGCCTGATGGAGACCGTCGAGAGAGACGCCTCCGTGGTCTTCTGGGAGAACCGGCTCGTCCTGCCCACCCTCGACCTGGACGGGCTGCCCGAGGGACCGGCCCGCCGCATCGTGGAGCGCATGCGCGCCCAGGGCGTGACGGTCACCGCCAAGGACCTGACCACGGATCTGGGCATCCCGGCGGTCGGCGTGCGCTTCCTCCGCCACACCGACCGCCGGCCCGTGGTCACGCACTCCGCGCGTGCGGACCTCGACCCCCATGCCGCCCTGCTCGGCGCCCTGGAGGAGGGGTGCCTGGGCTGGGCGGGCGCCCGGCTGTGGCAGGAGAACCTCGACGCGGGGGAGACGATCCCCGGACCGGACGACGTGCTCAGCTCCCTGAAGGAGTTCTCCCTCTTCTACTGGTCGCCCGACCGGCTCGCGCACCTGGCGTTCTGGGACGAGGGGCCGCTGCGCCCCGTCCCGGCGCCACGCCCCTCCGCCGGGCTGCCGGCGGACGTCACGGAGGCCGTACGGCGGCTCGCGGCGCGCGGGCACGAGGCGGTGGCCGTGGACATCACCCCCATCGACGTGGCCGAGTGCGGGGTGACGGTCGTCAGGACGGTGGTGCCCGGACTGTGCCCGATCACGCTGCGCAGCGACTTCCACCGCCGTGGCGGGCCGAGGGTGTTCCAGGCGCCGGTCGCCATGGGCGTGCGCCGGATCCCGCTGACGGAGGCGCGGCTCAACCCGCTGCCCCTGCCCTTCCTGTGAGCCCCGCGCCGCCCACCGGCACCGAGACCGCGCACCGCGCACCGCGCGCACCGACAGAGAGGCACCGAGGAATGGTGAAGACCCGTGCCGCGGGGACCCCCGCACCCGCAGCGCACCGCACCGGCGACAGCGGACCCGACGACACCGGCACCTCCGGCCCCGTGCGCTACCGGCGCAACCCCGATCTGCTCCTCGAATGGCAGGACGGCGCGGGGCCCGTCCTCGTCGACTGCCGCCGATGGCGCAAGTTCACCGCGCGCCCCCGCCTGCTGGCCCTCCTCGACCTGCTGGACAGCCCGCTGACGGCCGAGGAGGCCCATGCGCGATGGGGCGGCGGCGCGGCGGCCCCGGGCGGCGGCGACGCGGGCGCGCAGGAGGACGCCGGCGGAACCCGGCAGGCGCTGGAGCACCTCGCCGCTGCCGGGATCATCCGCTCCACGAACCGTCCCGCCCCCGCGGCCCACGGGTTGACGCCCTACGAACTCGCCGCCCACGCCCGCGCCGGACAGGGGCCCGCCCCCGGCGCACAGCAGGGCCAGCCGCCGCCGGCCCGGCTGCGCCACCCCGAGGCGACGGAGACCGTCCGGCTCACCGACGCCGACGAACTGCCCAGCCGCCCGCTGCGCGAGGTGCTGGCCGACCGGCGCTGCGTCCGCGGCTTCGCCCCCGCACCGCTGCCGCTCGACCGCCTCGGGGTGTTCCTCGCCCGCGCGGCCCGCGTCCGGGGCCCGCTCGGCCCCCTCTGGTTCCAGCAGACGCGGCGCCCCTCGCCGTCCGGCGGCGGACGGCACAGCGTGGAGGCGTACGTCATCGCCCGGGAGGTCTCCGGACTGGCCCCGGGGGCCTACCACTACGACCCGTTCGACCACGCCCTGCACCGACTGGCCCCCTGGGACGGCGAACTGGCGGCCGTGCTGGACGCCACGGTCACCCTGCCGGCCTACATGACGCAGCCGCCGCCCGCGAGCCTCCTGCTCGCCTCGCACGCGGCCCGCACCGGCTGGAAGTACGAGGGCTTGGCGCTGAGCCTCATCTACCGCGACACCGGGTGCCTGTTGCAGACGCTGTGCCTCACCGCGACGGACCTCGGCCTGGGCGCCTGTCCCACCGGGACCATGCGTCCCACGGCCCGGATCGGCTTCCTCGCCCACCGCCACGAGGAACTGCTGCACGTCGGCAACCTGGCCCTGGGGCTCCCCGGCCCGGACGGTGACGGTGACGGCGATGCGGAAGGGCCGGCGCCGGGCGGGCAGTGAACCCCGGCCGCCGCGCTCAGCCCGCCGCGTCCTCCGCGTCCTTCGCATCCCCTGCGTCCCCCGTGGGCCCGGCGCCCGGGGCTCGTCGGATGGTCAGGCCGGGGCGGCGGCGGTGCGTGGTCAGGTACGTCAGCCCGTCGGGGCCCGCCTCGATGCCGCGCACGGCGCCGTGCGGCAGCCAGACCAGCTCACCGGCGCGCAGGCCGCGCGGATCGCCGGTGCCCAGCAGGGTGCCGGCGCCGGCCAGCACCAGCAGCAGGACGTCGAGGTCGGGCTCGGTGTGCGGGGCCACCCGGGCCGAGGGCGGCAGGCGGACGACGTTGGCGTCCAGTTGCCGACCGGGTTCGGCCAGCTTCCACAGGGCGCCGGGCGGGGCCTCGGGCAGCGCCGCGAGGGCGGCGGCGTCGGTGAGGACCCGGGCCGCCGGTGTCCGGTCGGCGGCCCCCGCCGCCGGGTGCGGCGCGTCGCCGTCCTGTCCCGTCATCCCCGGTCACCGTCCCTCGTTCGCTCCACCGCCGGGCCGCCCGCGTGACACACCCCACAGGTCGGAACCCGGCACCCAAAGACGAATGCTACATGCGTGTTTGCTACCGTCCGGAAGGTGCGGCTGACGAAGTTCACCGACCTGGCCCTCCGTTCCGTGATGCGCCTGGCGGTCGTGAGAGACGGCGACGCCCCGCTGACCACCCGTGAGGTGGCGGACGCCATGGGGGCGCCCTACACCCACGCGGCGAAGGCCGTCACCCGGCTCCAGCATCTCGGCGTGATCGAGGCGCGGCGCGGGCGCGGCGGCGGACTGGCACTGACCGACCTCGGGCGGCGCGCCTCGGTCGGCTGGCTGGTGCGGGAGCTGGAGGGCGATGTCGAGGTCGTCGGCTGCGACGACGATCCGCCTTGCCCGCTGCGGGCCGCCTGCAAACTGCGCGGTGCGCTGCGCGCCGCCCAGGAGGCGTTCTACGCCGCCCTCGACCCGCTGACCGTGACCGACCTGGTCGCCTCGCCGACCGGCCCGGTCCTGATCGGCCTCATGGACTGCCCGCCCGCCTGAGACACCCGGCGCGAGCCGGGACGCCCCGGCCCCGCGACGGACACCCCGCCCCCGCGGCGGGCGTCCCGCGATACAACTAAACACGAAGATCATCTACCAATTAAAGCCGAACAGAGGAGTCGCTGTGCTCTCCGAACAGTCCGTCCCGGTCGTCCGGGCCACCCTTCCCGCCGTCGGCGCCGCCATCGACGACATCACCCGGCTGTTCTACCGGAAGCTGTTCGACGCCCACCCGGAGCTGCTGAGGGACCTGTTCAACCGGGGCAACCAGGCCAACGGGGAGCAGCAGCGGGCCCTGGCGGGCTCCATCGCCGCCTTCGCCGGACTGCTGCTGGAGCGGCCGGACGCCCGCCCCGATGCGCTGCTGTCGCGGATCGCGCACAAACACGCCTCCCTCGGCGTCACCGCCGGCCAGTACGAGATCGTCCACCAGCATCTGTTCGAGGCGATCGCGGAGGTGCTCGGCGACGCCGTCACCCCCGAGGTCGCCGCCGCCTGGAACGAGGTCTACTGGCTGATGGCCAACGCGCTGACGGCCATCGAGGGCCGCCTCTACCAGGAGGCCGGCGCCGCCGAGGGCGACGTCCGGCGGCCCATGCGGATCGTGGCCCGCCGCGAGGAGACCCCGGACGCGGTCTCCTTCGCGCTGCGCCCCGCCGACGGGAGCCCCGCGCGCCCCTTCCGCCCCGGCCAGTACGTCAGCGTCCAGGCCGAACTCCCCGACGGCGCCCGGCAGATACGCCAGTACAGCCTCTCCACCGCCCCCGGCCGCGACGACTGGCGGATCACCGTCAAGCGGGTCCGCGGCGAGGCGGGACCGGACGGCGAGGTCTCGTCGTACCTGCACGCGCACGCCCGCGTCGGCGATGTCCTCACGGTGTCCGCGCCCTTCGGCGACCTGGCCCTGGCGGACGGCGACGGCCCGCTGCTGCTGGCCTCCGCCGGCATCGGCGTCACGCCCATGCTGTCGATGCTGGACCACCTCGCCGCCACCGGCGACGGCCGCCCGGTGACCGTCGTGCACGCCGACCGCACCCCGGCCGACCACGCCCACCGCGACGAGCACCTCGCCCTGGTCGCCGCCCTCCCGGACGCCCGGCTCCACCTCTTCTACGAGGAGCCCGGCGACGCGGCACCGGCCGGAGCGGCGGCCGGCCGCGCCGACCTCGGCGGCCTGGACCTGCCCCCGGGGCTCACCGTCTACCTCTGCGGCCCGGTGCCGTTCATGCGCGCCGTCCGCGGCGACCTGCTGCGCCGCGGGGTGCCCGCGGAGCGCGTCCACTACGAGGTGTTCGGCCCCGACCTCTGGCTCGGCCGGTCCGAGTAACCCGCCGCAGGACGCGGGGTCCGGGGCCGCCGCGGCGGTCGCTCACCCGGCCGTCGGCGCCGCCGGGTACGCCGTACTCCCGGACCGGCCGGACCAGGCCGCCCAGCGGCCCTCGCGCCGGGCCACCGTGACGGGTCGGCCGAAGCACTCGGTGAGCCGGTCGCCGGTCAGGACCTCCTCGACCGGCCCCCGGGCGAGCACCCGGCCCTCCCGCAGCAGCAGCGCGTGACCGATGGCCGGGGACAACTCCTCCAGATGGTGCGTCACCGTCACGGTGGCCAGGTGCGGACGCCCCTCGGCCAACTGGTGCACGGCCTCGATGAGGTCCTCGCGGGACGGCAGGTCCAGCGCGTTGAACGGCTCGTCCAGGAGCAGCAGCGAAGGGTCGGCCATCAGCGCCCGCGCGATGAGGACCCGGGCCCGCTGCCCGCCCGAGCACACCCCGTACGGCCGGTCGGCCAACTCCTTGATGCCCAGCTCGGCCAGGAGTTCACGGGCCCGCTCCCGGGTCCTCTCGTCGTACATCCGCCACAGCGGCTGCACCGTGCCGGTGTGCCCGGTCAGGACGACGGTGTGCGCGCCGAGGTCCTCCGGCACCCGCTGCGCCGAGGTGACGTGCCCGATGCGGGCGCGCAGCTCCCGCACGTCGACCCGGCCGAGGGTGCTGCCCAGCACCTCGACGCTGCCGGCCGTGGGGTGCATCAGCGCGCCGAGCAGCCGCAGCAGGGTGGTCTTGCCGGCGCCGTTGGCCCCGAGCAGCGCCCAGTGCTCGCCGGGCCGGACGGTCCAGTCGACGGCGTCCAGGATCACCTGGCCGGTGGTGTAGCGGCGGACGCTGACGTCCCGGAGCCGGACGACGGGCGACGCCGTGCCGTCCGTCGCGTGCTGTGCTGTCTCCCCGGCCATGCGCGAACTCCTCTCGGGTACGGACGACATCGTCCGCACCGCACGGTAGGTGCATGCGCCATGTTCTCGCCGGGCCGTCCGGGTACTGGACCGTTCACCCGCGTACGGCGTGCGCGGGCGGACGGACCGGGGGAGCCTGGTGCCGTGCTGCGCGGGAGTGCGCGCCGCGGGCCGCCCGCCGCCCCACTCTGGCGGCCTGGGCGGCGAACCTGCTGCTGCGCTGCCGGCCCGAGGAGTCCGCGAAGCTGCTGGAACTGGGCCGCGCGCTGCGCGAGGCCCGCGAGGAACTGCGGCGGGCCGACGAGGACCGGGACCGCGCCGAACACCGCCACCGCGCCGCGGCACACGCCCTCGACCAGGCGGAACGACAGGCCACCGAGGCCGACCGCGCACTGCGCCGACCGCGCACTGCGCCGACCGGGCCCTGGGTCGTTCCCGTGAAGGGGGGCGGAGTGCGGGACGTCAGACCCCGGTCAGGGCGAACGTACCCGTACCGTCCTGCCTGCCGCTGGAGTACTGGCGGATCAACTCCCCGTCCGCGTACCGGTCGTAGCCCATCATGGAGCCGGTGTACTTGTTCTGCACACCGATCTTCGAGCTGCCGGGCACATCGCGGTAGATGTAGAACCGCTGGAGGTCGTCCTCCCCGCAGGTGGCCGTGGTCAGGTACGCCTGCTCCTGGTTGGCGGTGTTCGCCGGGACGGTCGCGCATCCGCCGTTGCCCCAGTTCCACAGGGACGCCTCAAGGACCCCGTTGCTCTCCGTCACGTTGCACAGGCGCCAGTTGTCCAGGTGGGCGCTGAAGAAGTTGGATTCGCGCAGGCGGACGCCGTCGCCGGCCAGGAGCGGCCCGCTCCAGTTCAGGGGCTTGCCGGGGACGTCGATCCGGTAGGCGCCGGACTGGCAGTCGAGCGCGGCCCGCGCACTTCGCCCGGTGGCCGCGGGCCGTTCGGCGGACGTGCCACTGGTGGAGGCCGGGCGCTGCGCGAGGCGGTCCCGCGTCTGCTTCGCCGTCGGAGCCACCGCACCCGCCGGGTGCTCGGCCTTCGCGGCGGGCGAGCCGCAGTCGAGGAGGGCCTGCGCCTTGGCGGTGACGCTGTTGGCCGGCACCGTGTCCTCGCAGCGCACCGCGCCTTCCTCAAGGGTGGTGTAGGTGGTGAAACTGCCGCTGCCGCCCCCTTCGACCCACTTCAACGCCCATCCGCCGCCGCTCTGCTGGACACGGTTGCAGTTGAGACTCCCGTACGTGCCGGTGACCTTCTTGGTGCCCTTGTAGACGCCGTAGTAGCCGGGCTGGGCGAAATTCCACGTGACGGTGTTCGACTCGCTGCTGGTGGAGGAGTAGTTGACCTGTACGTTCAGGCCGAGGGTCGCGCCGACGGTACCGAGGGCCTCGACGGGGAAGTTGCCCTGGACGTTGCCGTTGAGGCCGACGGCGACCGTGATCGTGGTCTGCGTGCTGGTGGTGACGTTCTGGTTGCCGGTCGAGCCCTGGGTGACGTACCAGCCCTTGAAGTGGGTGATCTCCGGGACGACTTCGGTCGTCTTGATGTACGGGTGGCGTGTGCCGAGGTCGGCCGCCGTGCAGTTGTCGCCGGGCCGCAGCGCCGTCGTGCTGGTGGGTGCCGCGGTGGCCGGTGAGGCGGAAAGGCCCATGGCGGCCGTCGCGGAGGCGGCCGCGGCGGTGAGGGCCAAGAGCCCTCTGCCGAAGCGGCCGGTCGATGTCATGCGACGCATCGTTGTTTTCCCCCTTTGACCGGCCCGCCCGCGTGCGGGCGGGAAAAGCCGGTGGTGTGGTCGGTGAGTGGGGTGCTGAGCGCGAGTGAATGTTAGCGATTCCGGTGAAATACCGATGAAGGGATCAATGAATTCGATTACGCCGGGGCGGAAATGGCTTGTTCCCGGTCGGTGCGCGCGGGCCCCGTATGATCGTCCGGTTCGTCGCCCGACCGTCGCAAGGAGCCGTCCCCGGTGTCCGCCGTCCTGCCGCCCGCCCGTACCGGCCCGCCGCGCCTGCTGGAAGGGGAGTGCCTGGGCCGCCGGGAGGACGGGGAGGAACTGCACGCCCTGCTGTGGCGGGCCGGGCCCGCCTGGCGGATGGTCAGCAGCGCCGTCCTGGGCGGCGGCATCGGCGCCCGCGCCTGGGTGCTCAACGCCCAGGTGGCGCACGGCTACCGGCGTACCGACCCCGCGCGGCACCTGGCGGCGCTGGCCCGCGCCGCGGGTACCGACGGCCCCGGCGTCGGCCTGATGACCGCGGCCGACGTCACCCGGCCCGGACGCGCGGCCGACGGGGGAGTGGAGGCCGTCGTCACCGCGGGCGTCTCGGTACGCAACTGGGCCGCCTCCCCGGCCCCGGGGGCCGTCGGGGTCCCCGCGCCCGGCACGATCAACACCGTCGTCGCCGTGCCCGTGGCCCTCACCGACGCGGCGCTGGTCAACGCGGTGCTGACCGCCACCGAGGCCAAGGTGCAGGCACTTGTCGAGGCGGGGTACGACTGCTCCGGCACGCCCACCGACGCCGTGTGCGTCGCGGCCCGCGCCCCGGGTCCCGGCACCGAGGCGCACGCCTTCGCCGGGCCGCGCTCGGAGTGGGGCGCCAGGCTGGCCCGAGCCGTGCACCGGGCCGTCCACCGCGCGCTGCCCCGCACGCCCGCCCGGCCGACCTGAGCGGTACGCCGGCCCGGCCCGGCCCGGCCCGCACCGGCCGGTCCGCCGCCATCCGCACCCTCCCCGCTCACCTCCCGTCACCCGCCTGTCCCGCCCCCCGCTCCCCGTCCAGATCGATCAGCCGCTCCAGCGGCGTCCCCTGCGCCCAACGGCGCAGCACCGCCCCGTCCATCAGCCGGACCCCGCTCCTCCGGCTCGCCCACCGCAGGTCCCGCTCGGCGAACACGCCCCGGTGGACGACGAGTCGAACGCATGGCGGCCCGGCGCCCGGGGGTGGCGGACGGGGTTCCTCGTCGGGCAGGGGTTCGGCGACGGGCCGGAACGCCACCTCCAGACGGAGGCCCCGGCTGTGGCGGGCCCGCACCCGGGGGCGTACGCCTTCGCCGGTCGGCGGGCGGACGGACCAGCCGTCCCGGCGCAGCATCCGGGCCACCGCCAACGCCAGGTGCTGCGCGTCCAGTTCGGCGATCTCCCGCGCGGTGTAGTAGCCGCGCCGGCGCCGGGCCGGTGGGCGCAGCTTCCGGGCGGCCAGCGGGACGACCAGGGCGAGCAGGGCGAGGAAGGCGAGCGGCACGCCGATGCCGAGGGCGCGGTAGCCCGCCGCGAGCCCCGCCACCCCGGCGCACAGCACCAGCACCAGCCCGGCCAGCGCGGGGAACACCTCGCGGAACCGTGGCCCCTGCCGCCCCTGCCGCCCCTCGGCCCGCAACAGCCGCACCGCGCGCCGCCGTCGGGCGCGCGGCGAGCCGTCCCCGCCGGTCGTGCCGCGCCACGATGCCATCGGAGCCGGCCCCCTGCCCCTGGCCCGCGGTCCGGTGCGAACACGCGGGCGCATCCACTGCCCGGCCTCTACCCGTCCCGGCCGGGCCCGGCGCGGTCCGGCCGTCTTCCGGTCAGGTTTCGGCCGAAACACTCGTCGACACGGGCGTTTGCGTACGCGGTGAGGGGCAACGCGATGTCCATGACTGAACCGACCAAGAACAACAGCCAGCAGTCCGAGCGGACCGCCGAGTCCAAGGCGCAGAAGACCGCCGACAAGGCCACCGCCCCGGCGTCCCGCGCCGCGCGGAACGCCGCGGGCAAGGCCGGGGACACCGCGGGCAAGGCGGCCGACAAGACGGCGTCGACCGCGGGTGACGCCGCGTCAGCCGCCGGGTCCGGCGCGGGCCGTGCCGCCGAGGCGGCCACCGGTGCCGTGCAGACCGCCGCCAAGGGCGTCGAGGTGGGCCGGCAGGCGATCATCACCACCTCCGGTCAGGTCGCCGCCACCGCCAAGACGGCCTGGACGGTCATCGCCCACCGCAAGGCCGTCGCCGCCGGTGTCGGTGCCGGTCTGACCGTGCTCACCGCCGCCTCCTACGCGGCCGGGCGACGCGCGGGACGCCAGCCCCAGGGTCCCCTCACCCGGCTCACCGGCGGCCGCATCTGACCCGCGGACCGGCCCCGCGCGGCACGCGTCCGCCCGCCGGTACGGGCGCCGGCCGGCCGGCGCGCGGCCGGCGCCGGCAGGGTCCGTGCCTCCGCCCCGCCCCGGCCGGCCCCGGCCCCCGGACGCGCAGGTGACCGGCGGTCCGGGGAAGATGGGGCAGCGAGCGAATGTACGACGATGCGGAGGAGTGGGCGCATGCAGCATGACCGGGCCGGCAAGCCGGCCGGAGCCGAAGACCTGATCGACGTCGCCCGGCTGGTGACGGCGTACTACGCGCTGCACCCGGACCCGGCGGAGCCGGGACAGCGCGTGGCGTTCGGCACCTCGGGGCACCGCGGCTCGTCGCTGGCGGCGGCGTTCAACGAGGACCACATCGCGGCGACCAGCCAGGCCATCTGCGAGTACCGCGCGGCCCAGGGCACCACGGGTCCGCTGTTCCTCGGCGCCGACACGCACGCCCTGTCGGAGCCGGCCAGGATCACCGCCCTGGAGGTCTTCGCGGCCAACGACGTCACCGTCCTGATCGACGAGGCGGACGGCTACACGCCCACCCCCGCCGTCTCGCACGCCATCCTCACCCACAACCGGGGCCGCACCTCCGGCCTCGCCGACGGCGTGGTGGTCACCCCCTCGCACAACCCGCCCGCCGACGGCGGCTTCAAGTACAACCCGCCCAGCGGCGGCCCGGCCGGCTCGGACGCCACCTCCTGGGTCCAGGACCGGGCCAACGAGATCATCGCGGGCGGCCTGAAGGACGTACGCCGTCTGCCGTACGCCAAGGCGCTCGCCGCGCCCGGCATCGGCCGCTACGACTTCCTCGGTACCTACGTCTCGGACCTGCCCGCCGTGCTCGACCTGGACGCGATCCGGTCCGCCGGCGTGCGCATCGGCGCCGACCCGCTGGGCGGGGCGTCCGTCGCCTACTGGGGCCGGATCGCCGAGCAGCACCGCCTCGACCTGACCGTGGTCAATCCGCTGACCGACCCGACCTGGCGGTTCATGACGCTGGACTGGGACGGCAAGATCCGTATGGACTGCTCGTCGCCGTACGCGATGGCCTCGCTGATCGAGCAGCGGGACCGGTTCCGGATCGCCACCGGCAACGACGCCGACGCCGACCGGCACGGCATCGTCACCCCGGACGCCGGGCTGATGAACCCCAACCACTATCTCGCGACCGCGATCTCCTACCTCTACGCCCACCGCACCGACTGGCCCGCCGACGCGGGCGTCGGCAAGACGCTGGTCTCCTCCGGGATGATCGACCGGGTCGCCGCCGACCTCGGCCGCCGGCTGGTCGAGGTGCCCGTGGGATTCAAGTGGTTCGTGGACGGGCTGGTCGACGGCTCGCTCGGGTTCGGCGGCGAGGAGTCCGCCGGGGCGTCCTTCCTGCGGCGGGACGGTTCGGTGTGGACCACCGACAAGGACGGCATCATCCTGGCGCTGCTCGCCTCGGAGATCACCGCCGTCACCGACAAGACGCCCTCCGAGCACTACGCCGCCCTCACCGCCCGGTTCGGCGAACCGGCGTACGCGCGCATCGACGCGCCCGCGACCCGGGAGGAGAAGGCGAAGCTGGCCAAGCTCTCCCCGGCGCAGGTCACCGCCGACACCCTGGCGGGCGAGCCGGTCACCACGGTGCTCACCGAGGCGCCGGGCAACGGCGCGTCCATCGGCGGCATCAAGGTGGGCACCGAGAACGCCTGGTTCGCGGCCCGCCCGTCCGGCACCGAGGACGTCTACAAGATCTACGCCGAGTCCTTCCGGGGACCGGACCACCTCCGCCAGGTGCAGGACGAGGCCAAGGAAGTCGTACTCGCCGCCCTGAACGCCTGATCCGGCACCCCCTCGAACGCCCCGCCGTCCCCGGCGGGGCGTTCGCCGTCGGGCGGCGTCCCCGCGACCCGGCTCAGCCGGTCGGCAACCGGTCGTCAGCCGGTGGATCTGCCCGGAGCCGCCCTCCGGGCCGGACTCGGCGACGAGCGCCGCGGACCGGCCCGGGTGCTCGTGCGAGGCCGCCGGGAATCCGGGCGCGTCCCGCGCCCTCGCCCATCGGACGGTCGTCCGCCGAGTCCCTCGGAAACACGGGTGTGCGCGGCCGTGCGGTGGGCACTCGCCTGCCGCGGGAAGGTGCAGGGGCGTGGCGGCGCGGCAAGGGACGGCCGCGCCGCCACCTGCGCACCCCGCCACCCACCTCCCGGCCCCGCCCCGGCCACCCGACCGGACCCGGCACAGAATGTCGGGTCCGCCGTCATGCCCGCCGCCTAGCGTGGCGGACGGCGAGAAGGAGAAGGGGACGGGCATGCTGGAGCGGCTCAATCAGGCGATGGAGCACATCGAGGAGCACCTCGACGGGACCCTCGACGCGGCCGCGCTGGCCCGTGTCGCGGCCACCTCGGAGTACCACTTCCGCAGGATGTTCTCCGCGCTGGCGGGCATGCCGCTGTCGGAGTACGTCCGGCGGCGCCGGCTGACCCTGGCGGGCGCGGAGGTGCTCGCGGGCGACAGGACACTGCTGGAGATCGCGGTGCGCTACGGCTACGGCTCGGGGGAGGCGTTCGCGCGGGCGTTCCGTGCCGTGCACGGCGTCGGGCCCGGCGAGGCCCGCCGCACCGGAGCCGCGCTCAGCTCCCAGCCCCGGATGGCCTTCCGCCTCACCGTCGAAGGGAGCAGCAGCATGAAGTACCGCGTCACCGACAAGCCGGCCTTCACCGTCGTCGGCCCCAGGGCCAGGGTGCCCCTGGTGCACTCGGGGCCCAACCAGGCCATCATCGACTTCGTCCGCGGCATCGGACCGGAAACCCTGGAACGGCTGGAGAAGCTGTCGGACCAGGAGCCGCACGGGATCGTCGCCGTCTGCGACGACCTCGACCCGAGCCGGGCGGAGGGCACCGAACTCGACTACTACCACGGGGTGATCACCGCCGCGGACCCGCCCGAGGGCACCGCCGCGCTGTCCGTCCCGGCCGGCACCTGGGCGGTCTTCACCACCTCGGGACCGGCGCCGCGGGCGATCCAGGCTCTGTGGGCGGACGTGTTCACCCAGTGGTTCCCGTCCAATCCCTACCGGGGCCGTCCCGGCCCCGAGATCCTGCGCACGGTCCTGTCGGCGGACGGCTCGCACGCCGACGCCGAGCTGTGGCTCCCGGTGGAGCGGGAACCGGCGCGCTGAACCGGGCCCCGGCCGTGGCGCTCAGCCCAGCGCCACGGTCAGGCCCCGGATCTCGTAGCCGCCGATGGGCTTCAGGAAGGTGACGCGCGGCGGTGCCGCCATCCGTACGCCGTCCAGGGCGGTCAGCCGGCTGAGCAGGACATCGGTCTCCAGTACGGCGATGTGCGCCCCGGGACACCGGTGGGGCCCGTCACCGAACGACAGCCCCGCCCGCCCCGGCCCGGACTCGATGTCCCGGTCCGGGCGGACCAGCAGGGGATCGGCGCCGACCGCCTCCGGGTCGGTGTTGGCGTCGTCGAGGAGTACCTCGACGTACTCGCCGGGGCGGATCTCGGCGGGCCCGTCGGGCGTCGGCAGCCGCAGGGCGGTGGTCGCCCGGCGGCGCAGCGTGCCGACCACCGGCTCCAGCCGCAGCAACTCCTGGAGGATCACCAGCCGTTCGGGCTCCGCCGCCGCCCGGTAGCGCGCCATGAGCGCCTCGTCGGTGAACAGGTGCCAGGCGGCCAGCGAGATGAACTCCCGGGTGGTGATCATCCCGGCCGCGGCGAACGTCAGGCACTCATTGAGGATCTCGGCGTCCGAGCAGCCCTCGGCGAGCAGATGGGAGATCAGGTCGTCGTGCTCCGTCCGGCGGTGCGCGCGGATGGCCGGGCGGACGTCGGCGAGGTGGATGCGCAGCCAGTTGGCGTTCTGCCGGAAGAACCAGTACAGGCCGCGCACGCTGGTGAACCCCGGCTCGCCGAACTCCTCGGGGAAGAACCGCTCCAGCCTGCGGTGGATACCGGGCCGGCCGTACCGCAGCCCGAGGATCTCGCTGGCCACCCGGACCGCCATGTCGAACGCGAGGTCCGACAACGAGGCCTCGCCCGCCGCCCGCAACCGCGCCACCTGCTCCTCGGCGACCCGGACCATCAGGCCGCGGTAGTGCTCGTCGACCCGGCGGGGGGTGAAGAACCGCGCGGTCTGGCGGCGGTGTTCGCGGTGCTCGGGCCCGTCGCGGTACAGCACCGGCCGGCGGATGCGCGACGGCATCTTCTCTATGGTCTCGATGCCGAGCCCGGCCTGCACGGTGCCCGGCGCGCGCAGCACCTCCCGCGCCACGGCGTAGTCCCGCACCTGCCACGTCCCGTCCGGCGCCCGGCCGACCGGACAGCCCGGCCGCTCCCGGCCCCGGTCCACCTTCCGCGCGGATTCCCGGCCGTCGCCCACCGGACCACCCCCTCTTCGGCCCACCAGTGTGGCCACGACCAGTGTGGCCCCCACGACCGGCATCTGTCACGACCGCCGGCCGTCCGGTCAGCGCGTCAGCAGCACCAGCGCGACGATCCCCCACCCCACCACCACGCCCCGCAGCACGGCCGGGCGCAGCCTGCGGCCGAGTCCCGCCCCCAGTCGCCCGCCGACCGCCGACCCGGCCGCGACCAGCACCACGGCCGTCCAGTCGAACTCGGCGGCGAACAGGAAGAACACCGCCGCGACCGCGTTCACGCCGCCGACCAGGACGGTCTTGACGGCGTTGAGCCGCTGCAGGGACTCGTCGAGGAACACGCCCATCAGGGACAGGTACACCGTGCCCTGCGCGGCGGAGAAGTACCCGCCGTAGACGCTGGCCAGCGCCAGCCCGGCCCCGAGCGCCGGACCGCCGTCACGGCGTACGGCACGGCCGGTCCGTCCGCGTCGCCGCCGCACCCGTGCGTTGATCAGCGGCTGGAACGCGACCAGCAGCAGCGCCAGGCCCACCAGGACCGGCACGATCAGGTCGAACGCCGTGCTGGGCAGTGCCAGCAGCAGCCCCGCACCCGCCAGTCCGCCCGGCAGCACACAGGCACCGAGCCGCAGCACCCGCCGCCGCTGGCCGGTCAGCTCCCGGTGGTAGCCGATCGCCCCGCCGACCGAACCGGGCACCAGGCCCAGGGCGTTGGAGACCGTCGCGGTGACCGGCGGCAGCCCGACGGCGAGCAGCACGGGGAAGGTGACGAGCGTCCCGGAGCCGACGACGGTGTTGAGGGCGCCGCCGACCGCGCCGGAGAGGAGGACGGCGGTCATTTCCAGGGGCGTCATGGCCGGGGTCCGGGGCCACGACAGGCCCTGGATGTGATCCGCATGGACGGGACGCTGCCGGACGTACGTCTCGGCCCGCGCCGACAGGTTCCGGTGTGCCGTGCCGCCATCCGGCGTACCACCGCCTCTCCCGTCCCCGCACTCTACGTCACGCCGTGCAACAGTCTGTCCATGATGTGGTCACACAACCCTGAGACGACCCAGTGCGGCGCCCTCGTCCGCCGCTCCGTCCGCACGGTCCTGGTCACCGTCACGACCGCGATCGCGCTCGGCACCGCCCCGGCCGTGGCCTCGGCCGCCTCGCCGCCGGGGTACCGCGGCACCGACTGGGACGCCATCGCGGCGTGCGAGTCGAGCGGCAACTGGAAGGCCAACACCGGCAACGGCCACTACGGCGGGCTCCAGTTCAAGCCCTCCAGTTGGGCCGCGGCCGGCGGGCTGAAGTACGCCCCGCGGGCCGATCTGGCCACCCGCGCGGAGCAGATCGCGGTGGCCGAGCGACTCGCCGCGATCCAGGGCATGTCCGCCTGGGCCTGCGCCTGAGGACCGGCCGGGTGGTCCCCACCCGGCCATTGAGGTGGTTTCCGGCGGCGCCCGGCGTGACGACTGGACAGCACGGTTAACGACCATCACATGAGTTACGTGCGACGTCTCCTCTCCGCCCGTCCGGCGGCCCTGATCTGCGCCCTGGGAAGTTCCGCCCTGCTGCTGACCGCTTGCGGGAACGCGGAAACGACCCGCGCCGACGTGGCCGCCGCCGCCCCCACCAGCCCCTCCGCGAGCGGCATGTCCGCCAGCGGATCGTCCACCGCCAGTCCCTCGTCCAGCAGTCCGTCGGCCGGTGAATCCTCGATGACCGAGGACCGGGCCGAGCGCAAGGCCCTGGTTCCCCAGGCCAAGGTGACCTGGGACAAGGCGGCCGACACCGCCGTCAAGGAGGTACCGAAAGGCAAGCTCACCGAGCTGGAGCTGCAACGCGTCCCGGACGAGTCGCCCTCGGCGTCCGGCACGGCCAGTCCGTCCACCCCCAACCCCGCCCCGTCCTCGGGCGCCCCGGAATGGGCGGCCAAGGTGGCCGCCCCCGACGGCACCGTGCACGACATCGACATCGACGCGGTCACCGGCAAGGTCTTCCGCTCCCAGCTCGCCGACCAGGACGCGGACGACAAGCGCGAGATCGCCGACCGGCTCGGCAAGGCCCGGCAGACCCCGCAGCAGGCCGTGAAGACGGCCACCGGCAAGACCAAGGGCACCGTCACCTCCGTCGAACTCGACGAGAACGACGACAAGCGCCTGGTCTGGTCCGTCGACATCGTCGACACCGGCAACTGGAACAAGACCACGTACGACATCGACGCCGCCAAGGGCGATGTCGTACGCGAGCACACCGACCGGGACTGAGTGGCCCCGGCTCCTGCCCGGCGCGGTCGGTCCACGGACCCGACGGCGCCGGGCAGCGGTGTGCCCGCCGGCGGCCGGAACCGCCGTACGCGATACGACGGTCGTCCGGACTGACGGATTGGCGTCCGGCTCCGGCGGGCAGGGTGCTCTGGAACCTGAACTGTCATGAGCACGACTGCCTTCCCCCACAAGGAGGTCGACCATGCACATCCGTACCCTGACCAGAGGACTCGCCGCCGCCGTGGTGGTGACGTTCCCGCTGGTGGGCGGCCAGGCCCTGGCCGCCCCCGCCGAGCCCGCCGCGGCGGCCGCCCGGGTCGTCACCTACGACGCGAGCGGTGCCGCGGAGTTCCGGTCCGCCGTGGACCGGGGAGCGGCGATCTGGAACGAGAGCGTCGACGCCGTCGAACTGCGCCCGGTGGCGGCCGGACAGCGCGCCAACGTCCGGGTCCTGGCGGACAACGGCTGGCCCCGCGCCCTGCCCACCTCGCTCGGCAGTGGGACCGTCTACATAGGACGGCAGGCCGTGAACCAGGGCTACAACACGGTCCGGATCTCGTCCCACGAACTGGGCCACATCCTCGGCCTGCCGGACCGCAAGCCCGGCCCCTGCTCCAGCCTGATGTCCGGGTCCAGCGCGGGCACCGCGTGCACGAACCCCTACCCGGACGCGGCGGAACGCGCCGAGGTCGAGGCCAACTTCGGCGGCGTCCTCACGGCGAATTCCGCCCCGGCGCCGCGGGGCGGGGTGATCGTGGACTGACGCGAGGGGCGACCCGTACGCCCGGGAGCGGGATCGGGCGTACGGGTCGACCGGGAGCGCCCCGAGGGCGGGTCGGGACCGGCCCGCCGCCGGGCCGGACAGGGCGGGCCGGGGTCGTTCCGGGGCCCGCCTGTCGCCGCCCGGCGTGCTCAGCCGGCGGCGAGTTCGGCCACCAGCCGTTCCGTCACCGGGGCCGGGACGCCGTGCCGGGCGGCGGCCCGCAGGACGGCCCCGCCGATCGCGTCGAGTTCCAGCGGCCGGCCCGCCTCGGCGTCGCGCAGCATCGACGACCTGCCGTCGGCCGGGAAGCCGTCGTAGCCCGCCAGCACCCGGTCGGCGCCGGTGGTGCCGCCGCAGGCGCGGGCGACGGCGCAGGTCTCCTCCACCAGGGCGACCAGCTCCCCGCGCCGCTCGGTGCGCAGCGCGCCGATGGGCAGCCGGTACCGGGTGGTCAGCAGCGCGAAGGGGGCCAGGAAGGCCAGCTTGCCCCACAGCACGGCGTCCTCGTCGGGCAGCACCCGGGCCCGCGTCCCGGCGGCCGAGAGCAGCGCGACCGTCGGGTCGAGGCGCTCGGCGGACCCGGCCAGGTCGATGTCGGTGAACGGGCTGCGGTGCTCGATCACGCCCGGCGCGGTGCGGGCGGACTCGACGCGGATCACCGCCGCCGCGACCCGGTCCGCGCCGAAGTGCCCACGCAGTACGGCCATGTGGTCCACGCCGTTGAGGAAGGGGAGTACGAGCCCGTCGCCGAGGAGCGGCGCCGGTACCCGCTCCAGGGCCGCGCCGAGCGCGCCGTGCTTGACCGACACCAGGCACAGGCCGGCCGGCTCGCGCAGCACGGTGTCCGCCTCGACACGGGCCTCGAAGGTGCCGTACTGACGGCTGGTCACCCTGACGCCGTCCTCGCGCAGCGTGCGGGCGGTGTCCTCGCCGGCCAGGCAGATCACGCGGTGGCCGGCCCGGGAGAGCAGCGCGGCGAGCAGGCCGCCGACGCCGCCGGGGCCGAGTACGGCGACGGTCCGGGAGGGAACGGTCCGGGACATGGTGGAGTCCTCTCTGATGACGGGTCGGCACCTGCCCCGCCGCCCCGGCGCGCCGGGGGAGGGGAGCCGGGTTGCCGCCCTGGGTCCGAGAAGATGATCAACGGGCGGGAGCGCCGGGGTCAATGCCCGGCGCCGGGGAACCTCACGGGCCGGGCGCGCGGCGCCTCCCGGGCCGGCCGGCCCCGCGCGGCGCCGCAGGACGGCTCGCCGACGGAACGGCCGGCCGCGGGGCCGTCGCGGCTCCGCTCAGTCGCCGGACAGCCGTCCGCGGATGTCGTCGAAGTGCCGGTGCACGGCCCGTTCCGCGGCCTCCGCGTCACCCGCGCGGACGGCGTCCACGATCCGGGCGTGCATCCGGGTCAGCTCCTCCCCGTCGGCGGCCGTGCCCAGCCCTCGCGCCCGCGCCTGGTGGAAGGCGCTCCAGAACGCGTCGAGGAGTTCGCTGAGCAACTCGTTGCCCAGGCTGCGGTGCAGGACGCGGTGGAAGGCGCGGTCGGTGCGGGCCGCGATCCCGCCGCCCTCGCGCACCTCCGAGCGCATCCGCGCCACCAGCGCGTCGAGTTCGGCGAGGTCCTCCTCGGGCAGTCGGCCCGCGAGCCGGTACATCAGCCCCGCCTCCAGCGCCTCGCGCAGTTGCAGCAGTTCGAGCAGGCTGCCCCGGCCGCGCCGGTGACCGGCCACCGTACGGAACGCCAGGGCCTCGGTCAGCGGCTCCAGCGACATGCTGCCGACATAGGTGCCGAAGCCGCGCCGGACCTCCACGATCCGCATGGCCTGGAGGGACTTCAGCGCCTCGCGCAGCGAGTTGCGGCTGACGCCGAACCGGGCCATCAGCTCCGGTTCGGCGGGCAGCGGGTCGCCGGGACCGAGGCCCCGCTCGACGATCAGTTCCTTGATCTTCTCCTCGGCGCTGGCGGCGACCGATCGCATCCGCCGACCCCTCTCCACGCTTGACACCGCTGCTGGGCCGTGAATCACTCTAAACCGGACGCAGGACGTCCTACGTCCGGTTTGTCGCCCCTTCGCGCGGGCCGCGGAGGGACCCGCACGACCCGCGCGACCCGCACGACCTGGAGGCCGCATGAGCTTTCCCGCGCCCCTCAGAGGCGTCGTCCCGCCGGTCATCACCCCGCTCACCCCGGCGGGCGAGGTCGACACCGCCTCGCTGCGCCGCCTGGTCGGCCATCTGATCGGGGCCGGGGCGCACGGCCTGTTCCTGCTCGGGTCGAGCGGCGAGGCCGCCTACCTCACCGACGCCCAGCGCCGCACCGTCCTGGAGACGGCCGTCGACGCCGTCGCGGGCCGCGTCCCCGTGCTGGCCGGGATCATCGAGACCACCACACCCCGGGTACTGGACCGGGCCGCCGACGCGGTCCGGGCGGGCGCCGACGCCCTGGTGGCGACGGCGCCCTTCTACGCCCGCACCCACCCCGCCGAGACGGTTGCCCACTTCCGGCGCGTCCGCGCCGCCGCCGGCCTCCCGCTGTTCGCCTACGACATCCCCGCCGCGGTCCACACCAAGCTGCCCCGCGAGGCGGTGCTCGGCCTCGCCGCCGACGGCACGCTCGCCGGGCTGAAGGACTCCAGCGGCGACGAGGGATCACTGCGCCGCCTGCTGGTCGACCCGCGCCGCACCACCTCCGGCCTCTCGGTGCTCACCGGCTCCGAACTCACCGTCGACGCCGCCCTGCTGGCGGGCGCCGACGGCGTGGTCCCCGGACTCGGCAACGTCGACCCCCGCGGTTACGTACGGCTGTACACCGCCGCGCGGGCCGGCGACTGGACCGCCGCCAGGGCCGAACAGGACCGGCTCGCCGCCCTGTTCGCCCTCACCGAGGCGGGCGACCCCGCCAGGATGGGCCCCAACTCCTCGGCGCTCGGCGCGTTCAAGACCGCCGCCCATCTGCTCGGGCTCATCGACTGCCCCGCCACCGCCGCCCCGCAGATCCCCCTCGACGAGCAGGACGTGGCCCGCGTCCGCGCCCACCTCACCCAGGCCCGACTCCTGTGACCCCCGCCGGGCCCACCGCCCGGCCCCCCACCCCGCATGGGAGCCGCCATGCCCACCGCGTCCGTTACCGCCCCCTGGTACCGCGAGATCACCCGGCGGAAGGCGAAGTCCTTCTTCGCCGCCTGGATCGGCTACCTCCTGGACGGCTTCGACTTCGTCCTGATCACCCTCGTCCTGACCGAGATAGCCGACGACTTCCGGCTCACGCCCGTGCAGTCCGCGAGCCTGGTCTCCGGCGCCTTCATCACCCGCTGGCTCGGCGGGGCCGTCCTCGGCGCCCTCGGCGACCGGTTCGGCCGCAGAAGCGCCATGGTGGCCAGCATCCTGCTGTACTCCGTCGGCACCTTCGCCTGCGGCTTCGCCTGGAACTACACCAGCCTGTTCACCGCCCGGCTGCTCATCGGCCTGGGCATGGCCGGCGAGTACAGCGCCAGCGCCACCTACGTCCTGGAGAGCTGGCCCGCCCGCCTGCGCAACCGCGCCTCCGGCTTCCTCATCTCCGGCTTCTCCCTCGGCGGTGTGCTGGCCGCCGAGGTGTACGAGCACGTGGTGCCCGGCCACGGCTGGCGCTGGCTGTTCTACATCGGCCTCTTCCCGGTGGTCGTCGCCCTGTGGGTGCGCCGGGCGCTGCCCGAGGCCGACGACTGGGCGGCCCGGGTGGGCACCGCCGGCGAGCGGCCGAACCCGTTCCGGCCGCTGTTCGCCGGCCGCCGCCGGGCGGTCGTCAACTCCGTGCTGGCGGCCGTCGCCACCGCCGCGCTGTTCGCGGTGTTCACCCCGCTCGGCGCGGGCGCGGTACCGGTGCTGTCCGTGCTGGCGGCGGGCTGTCTGCTGGCGTTCGCCGTGCAGTCGGGCGGACGCCGGCGGTGGCTGCTGCTCGTCGCGCTCTGCGTCACCGTCTTCTGCGCCTTCCTCTACAGTTGGCCGGTCCAGGCCCTGCTGCCCACCTACCTCAAGACCGAGCTGGGCTTCACGCCCGAGCAGGTCAGCGACGCGCTGTACTGGGCCGGGTTCGGCACCATGGCGGGCTGCGTCGCCGCCGGGTTCCTCGGCGACCGGTTCGGCACCCGCACGGCGTACGCCTGCACCCTGCTGGTCGGCCTCGCCTTCGTGTTCCCGGTCTTCGCGGTCCGCGACAGCCTGGTCGGCCTGGGCGTGCTGCTCTTCCTGATGCTCGCCTGCATGCAGGGCATCTCCGGCCTGCTGCCCAGGTACATCGCCGGGCACTTCCCGACCGAGAACCGGGCCGCGTCGCTCGGCTTCACCTACAACGTGGGCGCGCTCGGCGGCGCCGTGGCCCCGGTGCTCGGCGCGGAACTGGCCTCGGTGATGTCCCTGGGCCGGGCGCTGGCCGTCCTCACCTCCGTGCTGACCCTGACGGTGATCCTGCTCATCGGCCTGGACGTGCCGCGCCGCCTCAACCGGCTGATCGACCCCGAGCCGGTCCCGGACCACCTGGCCGCCGGCCCGCCGGGCGTGCGCGCCGAGCCCGACCGGGGACCCGGCGTCACCCCGTGCCCGTGACCGGCGGCCGTTCGGCACGGGCCACGGTGATGATCTCCGGAGCCGATCCGGTGCACGGGCCGCGGTCCCAGTCCCCGTACTGCTCCACCACGGCCAGACCCGCCCCGGCCAGGAACCGCGCCACCCCGGCCCGGTCGAGGAAGCGCAGCGTACTGAAGCTGCGTTCGGGGCCGTCCCAGCCGGGGCTGGTGTACGTGTGCGTGAAGGAGACCAGGTCGCCGCGGACCGGCCGGTCCACCTCGCACACCGCCCGGACGACCGCGCCGGTGCCGTCCACGACCTCGCCGCTGTAGCGGACGTGCCACTCCTCCCACGCCCGCACCAGCGGGTTGCGGGTCTCGAACACGAAGCGCCCGTCGTCGGTGAGGGCCGCGGCGATCACGGCGAGGGCGGCCCGCAGCTCCTCGTCGGTCACCAGCACCTGGAAGGCGTGCCCGGTCATCACGACCAGGTCGAACTCACGGTCCCAGCCGGGTACGGAGGTCAGGTCGCCGTGAATCCACTCGACAGCGGGGTCCCGCCGGGCGACGTCCAGCATCCCGGCCGCCGGGTCCAGGCCGCACAGCCGGCCGGTGTGCCCGTCCCGCCGGGCCCGGCGCAGCAGGGTGCCGGTGCCGCAGCCGACGTCCAGGACGGACCGGGCGGACATGACCAGCGGCAGGTAGAACGCGAAGTCGTCGCGGTCCTCCCACGGCGAGAAGAGGTCGTACAGCGCGGCGAGCCGCGCCTCGGAGAACTGTCGGTCGGCCATGACCGGCCAGCCTGCCACCGGCGTCCCCGCCCACGCCACCGGGTATGCGCCGGCGGCCGTCACCCCCGGTGGCGCACCAGCCCGGCGAACCGGCGGGCCGTCTCGCGCCACACCACCGCGGCCGCGGGCTCGTCCCGCTCCGCGGTGCGCACCAGTTCCGCCGGGTCCAGCCCCCGCGCCCGGAGCCGCCCGGGGTCCCAGGACCGGACCCGGGCCGCGTCCGCCTCGGGGTGGAACTGCACGCCCCAGGCCGCGTCGCCCACCCGGAACGCCTGGTACGGGCAGTGCTCGCTCTCGGCCAGCCACACCGCTCCCGGCGGCAGCGCGGTGACGGCGTCCACATGGTGCTCCACGGCGGTCACCGGGCGCGGCAGCCCCCGCAGCAGCGGGTCCGACTCCGCCTCGGCGCGCAGGGTCAGCGGCGTGCTGCCGACCTCGGGCCGGCCGTGCCGGGCCCGTACGGTGCCGCCCGCGACGTGCGCGAGGAGCTGCCCGCCCAGGCAGATCCCCAGCACCGGGACGGCCCGTTCCAGCGCCTCGGCGACCAGCGCCCGGGTGGGCGCGAGCCAGGGCGCCGAGGCGTCGTCGTCCGGGAGGTAGCCGCCCCCGAGCACCAGGACACCCGCGTGCCGCAGGCGCCGGGGGAGGGGCGGGCCGGCGTATCCGCGGACCACGTCGAGGCCGACCCCGTCGGCGGTGAGCCAGTCACCGAGCCGGCCCGGCCCGCCGCCGGGCGTGTGCTGCACCACCAGTACACGCGCCGGCGTCTCCCGCCCCTCGCCGCCCATCTAGGCGTCGTCGTCGCGGTCGCGTCCGGCCCGGCTCGAACCGGCGCGGGCCGGTTCGCCCGCCGCCGGGGTCACCGCGGCCACCCCGCACATGACGAGCACGGCCATGCCCATCCCCCTGTCTCCCCGTCCGTCGGGATCGGCGTCATCCTCTCATCGCGGACCGGGAAGTCCTCCCGGACCGGGAAGTCCTTCCGGCTCGGGAAGGAACCGCTCGCACCAGCGCCGGGCGGTGTCGGCGACCTCCTCCAGCGCGCCGGGTTCCTCGAAGCGGCGGGTGGCGTCCGGCACCACGTGCAGCGTGTGCGGGACGCGCAGGCGCCGGGCGGCCCCGTGGTTGGCCCGCAGCACCTCGGTGTCACCCCCGCCGGCGATCAGCAGGACCGGGGTCCGTACGCGTTCCAGGGCGGGGCCGGCCAGATCGGGCCGCCCGCCCCGGCAGACGACGGTCAGGACCCGCTCCGGCCGGTCGGCCGCGGCGGCCAGCGCGACCGCCGCCCCGGTGCCCGCCCCGAAGAGCAGCACCGGCAGGCCCCGCCCGTGCGACCAGTCGGCCAGCCAGTCGATCGTGGCGACGAGCCGGCCGGCGAGCAGCGGTATGCCGGCGGGTTCCTCGGCCGGGCGCGGGCCTCGGCCTTCCTCGGTCTCGCCGAGCAGATCCACCAGCAGCGTCCCGCACCCGGCCTCGCGCAGTTCCGCGGCGACCCTCCGGTCGCGCGGGCTCCGCCGTGAGCTGCCTTGGCCGTGCGCGAACAGCACGACCGCCCGCGCGGGCTCGGGCGAGACGAAGTCGCCGGGCAGCGCGGCGGACTCCGTGGGCACCAGGACGGTCTCGGACAGCGTCGCCATCGGACCGGCCCCGTCAGGGAAGCGGAGTTCCACCGGTCGCGTTGACGATCTCCGCTGTGATGAAGGACGCCTCCTGCGAGGCCAGGAACACGTAGGCGGGCGCCATCTCGGCGGGCTGGGCAGGCCGGCCGAGCGGTGCCTGCTTGCCGAACTCCACGGTGTCCGGCAGCGTCGCCGGGATCAGCGGCGTCCACACTGGCCCCGGGGCGACGGCGTTGACGCGGATGCCGCGCTCGGCCAGCATCTGGGCCAGCCCCTGGGTGAAGGTGACGATGGCGCCCTTGGTCATCGCGTAGTCCAGCAGGTGCGGACTCGGCTGGTACGCCTGCACGGACGCGGAGTTGATGACACTGCCGCCCTCGGGCATGTGCGGCAGGGCGAACTTCGTCAACCAGAACATGCCGTACAGGTTGGTGCGCAGCACGCGGTCGAACTGCTCGGTGGAGATCGCCTCGATGCCGTCGGGCTGCGACATCTGGTAGGCGGCGTTGTTCACCAGGATGTCGATGCGGCCGAACTCGTCCACGGCCCGCTCGATCAGGGACCGGCAGTTGGCCTCCTCGCGGATGTCGCAGGACACCGGGACCGCGCGCCGGCCGGCGTCCTCCACCAGCCGCACGGTCTCCTCGGCGTCCTCCTTCTCCGCGTCGAGGTGGGTGAAGAGCACGTCGGCCCCCTCGCGGGCGAAGGCGAGGGCCACCGCCCGCCCGATCCCCGAGTCGCCGCCGGTGATGACGGCCTTGCGGCCCTCCAGCTTGCCGCTGCCCCGGTAGGTCTCCTCGCCGTGGTCCGGGGGCGGGTCCATCGGTCCGGTCCAGCCGGGATGCGGCTGGTCCTGGGCGGGGAATTCGGGCTCGGGATGCCGGTGGGCGGGGTTCTGCGGCTGGTTCACGGTCTCTGCCTTCCTCGTTCGCGGTCCTGGTCGGGGACCGGTGGCCTCGGGTTCCCGCCCTGTGCCCGGTGAAAACGGGGGAGAGACGCGTGATCGCGTGCCCCGCCGCAGGCCGTGGCCCCCGCGGCGGGGCGGTGGTGTCACTGCGTGGCGCAGCGGACGCCGTTGAGGGTGAAGGCGGCCGGGACGCCGTTGGCCGAGCCGGAGGAGCCGTTCAGGCCGAAGCTCACCGAGCCGCCCGCCGGGATCGTCTCCGTCCAGGGCTCGTGCGTGGCCCGCACCTGGCGGCCCTCCTGGGTGACCTTGGCGTTCCACGCCGAGTTCACCCTCTGGTCGCCGGGGAAGGCGAACTCCAGCTTCCAGCCCTTGACGGCGGTGCCGCCGGTGTTGCGGACGGTGACGTCCGCGTTGAACGAGGTGCCCCAGTCGCTCAGCCGGTAGCCGACCGCGCAACTGCCCGTGTCCGGTCCCGCGGCGGTGGTCACCCGCACCTCGCCCGAGCGCGGCGAACGGTTGCCGGCCGCGTCGCGGGCGTAGACGGCGAAGACGTACGCCGTGGACGGGGACAGCCCGGTGAGGGTGGCGCCGGTGGAGGTGCTGGTGGTGACCGGAGTCTCCTGGGTGCCGTTCACCCGGACGACGTCGTAGCCGGTGACGGCGGTGTCGTCGGTGGCGGCCGGCCAGGTGAGCCGCAGGCTCGTGGCGCCGACGTCGGTGGCGGCCGGCGTGCCGGGCGCGGTGGGAGGCCGGGTGTCGCCCCCGGTGCCGAAGACGGTGGCCTCCCGGGCGGTCTGCCGGATGCCGTCGGTGCCGTTGAAGATCCGCTGCCCCCAGGGGGTGAGGCGGGAGGCGTCGAAGCCGGTGGCCATGTCCAGGTACTCCACACCGCCGCCGTTGCCGCTCCAGGACCAGCCGAGGTAGCCGAGGCCGAGCCGGCGCGCGGTCGCCATGATCGCGTCCTCGTCCGGGTTGCCGTCGGAGTGGGCGTCCCCGAACTCGCCGACCACGATCGGCAGCTTCCGGGACACGAACCGGTTCAGGTAGTCCTCTATCTCCGCCGCCGTGTCGAAGACGCCGTACATATGGATCGAGAACACCGTGTTGCGGTCGGGGTCGGCGGCGGCGACCTGTTCCGCGTTGTCCCGCATCGTAAAGGTCCAGTCCTGTCCCCAGTTCGGTGCGTCCACCATGAGGGTGTGGTCGAATCCGGCGGCGCGCATACGGGTGATCGCGTTCTTGGTGTCCGCCGTCCACGCGGCATACCCGGAATTTCCGTACGGCTCGTTCCCGAGGTTGATCAGGACGTACTTCTCCTGCCCGCGCAGCGCGTCCTGGACGGAGACCCAGTAGTCGACCGCGCGGGACAGGGTGGCCGCGCCGCTCTGCTCGCCGTAGCCGGTGGTGTCGTGCGCCTCCAGCACGCAGATGAGGCGGTTCTGCTTGCAGCGGTCGACGACCGACGCCACGTCCGCGGCGTCGTTCCTGGTCCAGCGGTCGCCGGTACTCAGCACGACCCGCACCGAGTTGGCGCCGAGCGCTTTGACGTCCTGCAGGGCCCTGGTGGTCCGGTCGGGGTACCAGGTGTGCGCGTGGTTCACCCCGCGCATGACGAAGTCGCTGCCGTTCGCGTCCAGCAGCCTTCCGTCGCTCACCCGGAACCCCGGCACCTCGGCGGCGCCGGTGGCGGCGGGCGCGGCGGTCAGTGCGGCCGCCAGGGTCAACAGCGCCCCGGCCAGGGTGGCCAGTCTTTTTCTCAATGTCGCTCCCGAAGGGTCGTCACGATGCGGCGCGTTCCTCTTCCGGGCGGGCAGCGGAAATCCATGGCGCCGAAAAAATGGAAAGGGGAGATCGGATCGCCGTAATTCGCCCGGACCGGCAATCGGAAAAGAGGCTAGGACGAGACCCGGGGGCTGACAACAGTGGTGTCCAAACCGGTTAAGTTTAGTTATGGTTCAGTGGAGCGGCCACCGTTCGGGCCGTCCCGCCCGGGGGTCCGCCGGGCCCAGGGTGACCAGGGCCACCCGATCGGACGGGCCCGGGTCCGTTGGTTCATGGTTTTCTGGGTAGACGGCTGCCGTAACGGTCGTAGCTCGGGAAGTGGGCGGATCGGATGGACAAGGCTGCCCGGAATGACGACCGGCCCCAGGAGGGACCGGTCAGAATGTCGGCGGCGTACGAGGGAGTGCCGGGTGACATCGCGCGTGCGCGGGACATGGCGCGCGCCTTTTTGCTGCGGCTGCGGTCGGACCGCGGCCTGCCGGTGTCACGCCGGGCCGTGGACGTCGTGCAGTTGGTCGTCAGCGAGCTGCTGACGAACGCCTGCAAGCACGCGCCGGGCCCGACCCTGCTCGACCTGGAGCTGACCGGAGAACAGGTGCTGGTCACGGTCTGGGACACCGCCCCCACACTGCCGGTGGCACGCGACCCCGATCCCGGCCGGGTGGGTCAGCACGGCCTGGAGATCGTCATGGCCGTCTGCGAGAACTTCGTCTCGGAGCCGGCATCGGTGGGCAAGCGCACGAGGGCCGCGGTGGCACTGGCCGACGCCCCCGTCGCGACGGCGGGCGCCACGCGCCCCGAACCCGCCCGCGCGGTCGGCGCCGTCCCCGAACCCGGCCTCGACCGGGAGGACTGACGTCCGCGCCGCCCGGGACGGTTCGCCCGGCCCGGGACCGGCCGTCTCGACCGCCCGCCCGGACCGGCAGCCGTGAACCGGCCGCCCGGCCCGGCGGTCCCGGCCTGTCTCAGCCCGTTTCCGCCAGTACCTCCCGGATCACATGGCGGGCGTTACCGGCCATCGCCTCGTTGCCCGTGCGGTAGTACGGCAGTGCCACGAGGGCCTGCGAGAGGGTGCGGGCCCGGCCGCGTCGCCAGGTCGGGCCGTCGACGCCGAGCCGCTCGCGGAAGACCTCGCGGGCGCCGGCGGGCAGCAGGTTCCACGCCGGGAACAGGTCGCACGCCGGGTCGCCCCGCCCCGTACAGCCGAAGTCGATGACCGCCGTCAGCCTGCCCCGGGTCACCAGCAGATTGCCCGGCATCAGGTCGGCGTGCAGCCACACCTCACGCCCGTCCCCCTCGGGGGCGTGCAGGGCCTCTTCCCACACGGCGGTCACGGCGTCGCAGTCGACGCCCTCCTCCGGGAGCAGCCGCAGTCGGTCGACGGCCGCCCTGGTCGCCGCGTCCAGCAGGCCGAGCGGTCCGCCCCGGTGGGCCCGCGGCGCGCCCGGCAGGGTGATGTCCCGCATCGCCGACACGAACCCGGCCAGGTCCCGGGCGAGGGCGACCGGATCGCTCAGCGCCCCGGCCCGCGGGTGCTCCCCGGGCAGCCACCGGTACACCGACCACGGCCACGGATACCCCTCGGCGGGCTCCCCGGCCCCGACCACCTCGGGCACGGCCGTCGGCAGGTGCGGCGCCAGCCTGGGCAGCCACTTGCGGTCCAGCGCCACGTCCCCGGCGCCCGCCGCCGACAGCGGCAGCCGTACGAGCAGGTCCTCGCCGAGCCGGTACACCGCGTTGACCGTGCCGCCGGACGGGAACCGCTCCACCGGCAGCCCCGCCCAGCCGGGGAACCGCCCCGCGACCAGGCGCCGCACGAGACCGGCGTCGACCGTGGGTGTCCGCTCACTGTCCATGGAGCGTCATCCGACCCGTCGTACGCCATGGCGGTCAACCGGATTTTGGTGGTGCGGCGGGCTCAGACGGCCGGTTGCCGGGCGGTGTGCCGCAGCCAGCGCCGGATGCTGTCGCTGACCTCGCCGGGAAGGGCGCTGAGCCGCTCGATGGCCTCGCGGTCCTCGGGGCGGGGCGGGACCCCGGCGGCGGTGAGCGCCGCGTGCAGGTCCAGCTTCCGGCGGTCCCGCGGGGCGATGCCGGGGGCGATCCGGTCGGCCGGGCGGGGCGGCGGCAGCAGGTAGTCCGCCGCGTCGTCGCAGGCGTACGGGTCGACGTAGGTGTGCGCCGGTCCGTGCTCGAAGGCGGTGGTGCTCACGGGGGCTCCTTCCACGAGGGTGCCGAACACCGGAGAAGAGTCACCGGGGCGCCCGCGCGGTTGCGGAACCGTCCGCACACCACACCGATGGCCTCTTCCTCAGTTCATCGGCCGGTCCGACGTCATGGTGCGGGCGACCGCGGGCATCCGGTGCCGAACCCGCCGCCCGCGCCCCCGTGCCGCACACGTCAGTCCAGGACCCGGTCCAGTACCGGGCGCAGGGTGCCCGGCGGGGTGGTCCGGCGGCGCCACTCGCGGGGGTAGCCGACCGACACCTCCTCGAAGCGGACGCCGTCGTACCAGGTGGTCCGCGGGATGTGCAGATGCCCGTAGACGACGGCCGCGGCCCGGTACCGGACGTGCCAGTCGGCGGTCCGGTCGGTGCCGCACCACTGGGCGAACTCCGGGTAGCGCAGCACCTGCGTGGGTTCGCGGACCAGCGGCCAGTGGTTGACCAGCACCGTCCGCAGCGCCGGGTCGATGTCCCGCAGTCGTCGCTCCGACTCCGCGACCCGTGCCCAGCACCAGTGCTCCCGGCCGGGATACGGGTCGGGGTGGAGCAGGAACTCGTCGGTGCAGACCACGCCCGCGTCGTAGGCGCGGGCCAGCGACTCCTCCTTGGTGGCCAGGCCCGGCATCCGGAAGGAGTAGTCGTACAGCAGGAACAGCGGGGCGATCACCACCGGGCCGCCCGGTCCCGTCCACACCGGGTACTCGTCCTCCGGTGTGACCACGCCGAGTTCGCGGCACCGTGCCACCAGTTGCCGGTACCGGGCCTCGCCGCGTGACTGGACCGGGTCCTCGCGGGGCGTCCACAGCTCGTGGTTGCCCGGTACCCAGATCACCTTGGCGAACCGGTCGGCGAGCAGGCCGAGCGCCCACTCGACGTCGGCGAAGACCTCCCCGACGTCACCGGCGACGATCAGCCAGTCGCCGTCGTGCTCGGGCCGTAGTCCTTCGACGATCTCGCGGTTCTCCGCGTAGGCGATGTGCAGGTCGCTGATCGCGAACAGTGTCGGGGCATCCACGGGGCAAGGCTAGGCACGTCGGGCCCCGGTTCCAACCCCCTTCCGCGATCAAGAGGTCCGCGCGAGGGGGGCTTTGTGCGGCGCGGGGCTCCGGTTAGGCTCGGTGGAAGCGCTTGGGAAGCAGGTGCTGACCGCGGCCGGAGCGGTAGGCCGGCCGCGGGGACCGCGCTGTCCGCCGTTCCGCTTTGGAGATCCTTTCTATGCGCCCGCTTCCCCCGCACCCCGACGAAGAAGCCGCCGCCCCGCAGGACCTCCGCCGGCCGCAGGAAGAACTCGACGCGCGCAACCGGCACCTCGGCCACGCCGGGGTGGCCCGCGCCCAGGACCTGCTGGTCCGCCGGTACGCCCTGTCCGGCACCGACGAGGCGTTCACGGTGCTCAAGACCGTCTCGCAGCAGTCGAACATCAAACTGCACACCCTGGCGGACGCCGTGGTCCGCACCCCCGCGCCCGACCACGGCGCCGCCCTGTGGTTCCCGGGCCGGGAGCGCCACGTCCCGCCCCGGCTGCCCGGCCTGCCGCTGGACCAGGAGGCGCGCGGCAGCCAGGGCGCCGTCCTGAGGGCCCTGCTGCACCGGGTGCTGTCCGTCACCCAGACCACGATGGGCAATGTCCAGCTCATGGAGAGCGGCCGGCTGCGCCTGGCCCGGCACACCGGCCTCAACAAGTACTTCACCGATTTCTTCGCCTTCGTCGACGCCCCGACCACCTCCTGCTCGCAGGCGGCCACCGAACGCCGTCAGGTCACCGTCCGGGACGTGGCGATCGCGGAGGTGTTCGACGAGGCGTCCCGGCACGCCATCCTGCAGACCGGCAGCCGGGCCGCCCACAGCGTCCCCCTGGTCGGCGCCCGGGGCAGGGTGCTCGGCATGGTCTCCTCCCACCACGAACGCCCCCTGGCCGGGTTCACCCGCGCCCAGCTCCTCGCCCTGCACCAGGCCGGCACGGACACCGGGCGCTGGCTGGCCTGGCACTGGTACACCGTCGTCCTGGACGCCCTGGAACGCATCCACGCCACCGTCCGCCGCCCCGCCCCCGGCGTGTGACCCGCCCCGGGCCGGGTACTCCCGGCCGGGGAGGCGATCACCATGCCGCGGACCACGGACCACCCCGACGACGACACGCTCGACCTGCGATTCGTCGGCAACGCGACCGTCCTGCTGTCGTACGGGCCGCTCACCCTGCTCACCGACCCCAACTTCCTGCACCGGGGCCAGTACGCCTACCTCGGGTACGGGCTGCTGAGCAGGCGGCTGACCGAACCGGCCCTCGACGTCCGCGAACTGCCCCGGCTCGACGGGATCGTGCTGTCGCACCTGCACGGCGACCACTGGGACCGGCGGGCCCGCCGGCACCTGGACCACGCGGTGCCGGTGCTGACCACCCCGCACGCCGCCCGCCGGCTGCGGGTGCTGCACGGCTTTCCGCGCACCGCGGGCCTGCGGACCTGGCAAGGGCTGACCCTCCGGCGCGGCGGCACGCGGGTCCGGGTCACCGCCCTGCCCGGCCGGCACGCCGGCCAGGCGCTGCTGCGCGGGCTGCTGCCCCCGGTGATGGGCAGCATGCTGGAGTTCGGCCCCGCGGACGGACCGGTCCGCACCCGCCTCTACATCTCGGGCGACACCCTGCTGTACGACGGTCTGGACGAGATCACCCGGCGCTTCCCCGCCGCCGACCTGGCCGTCCTCCACCTGGGCGGCACCACGCTGCCCGGCGGGTTCCTGGCCACCATGGACGGCGCCCAGGGCGCCGAACTCGCCCGCCGCCTCGACCCCCGGCGGGTGCTGCCGGTGCACTACGGCGACTACACGGTGATGCGCTCACCGCTGTCCGACTTCCTCGCCGAGGCCGACCGGCTCGGGCTCGGCGACCGTGTCGTCCACTGCCGCCACGGCGGCCGGGCCCTGCTGCCCGCCGGCCCCGGCGCGGTCCCGGTCGTCCACTGACCCCGGGACCGGGGACGCCCGGTCAGGGCTTGCGGGCCACCGCCCCGTACATGGCGATGTCCTCGTCGCGCACGCCCTGTTCGCCGGTGCCGTCGGGGTGCCACTTGTGCACCTGGACGATGCCCGGCTCGACCAGCTCCAGCCCTTCGAAGAACTGGTGCGCCTCGTCCAGGGTGCGCAGCCGCATCGGCATGTTCCGGGCCGCGTACTCGCGGGCGACCCGCCCCACCTCGCGCGGGGCGAACTCCGCGGTGCCGATGGACATCGCCAGATGGCTCCCCGGGGGCAGCGGCTCCAGCAGCCGGCGGACGATGCCCACCGCGTCGTCCTCGTCCAGTACGAAGTGCACGATGGCGATCACCGTCAGCGCCACCGGCTTCCGCAGGTCCAGGGTCTCCCGCAGCTCCGGCGCGTCCAGGATGCTCGCCGGGTCGCGGAAGTCGGCCTCGATGTACGCCGTCCTGCCCTCGGCGGTGCTGGACAGCAGCCCCTGGGAGAGGGTGAGCACGATCGGGTCGTTGTCGACGTACACCACCCGGGAGTCCGGGGCCACCGACTGGGCGATCTCGTGCAGGTTGGGGGAGGTGGGTATGCCGGTGCCGATGTCCAGGAACTGGCGTATGCCCGCCTCCTCGGCGAGCCAGCGCACGGCGCGGTTCATCCAGTCCCGGTTGGCGCGCATGTGGACCGGGAGGGCGGGCCACTCCCGGGCCATGGCGTCCCCGGCCTCCTGGTCGGCCGGGTAGTAGTCCTTGCCGCCCAGGATGTAGTCGTAGATCCGCGCGGAGTGCGCGTTCTCGGTGTCGATGCGGTCGGCGGGCCATCCGTTGTCGGGCACCGTCGGTCTCCCCTTCAGATCGTGGAGTGCTGGCCAAAGCTCAACCAAGTAAGCACACTTCGGTGCCGAGGACGGCCCGGTCCGGCCGGGCGGTCACAGTTCCCTGCGGACCCGGCCGAGGACGGCCTCGGTCCGGGCGGCGGGGGTGGCCTGCGCGCCCAGCCGGTCCAGGGCCTCGCGGTACACCACGACGTCGTCGCCCTTGTCGAGGTAGACGGCGCCCACCAGGCCGCCCAGGTAGACGATGTCGGGCAGTTCCCGGGCCCGGAACCGGAAGAGGTCGAAGGCGCCGGCCGGCAGGGCGGGGTGCGGACCGCTGGCGAACGGCATGATCTGGAGTGTCACGTGCGGCAGCCGGTTCACCTCGACGAGGTGGTCGATCTGCGCGCGCATCACCGCCGCGCCGCCCACCGGCCAGCGCAGCACCGTCTCGTCCATCACCACCCACAGCCTGGGCGGCGCCTGCCGCGCCAGCAGCTCCTGGCGGCGCATCCGCAGCGCCACCCGCCGCTCGGTCGCCTCGGCGGAGGCGTGCGGGTTCCCGGCGCTCAGCAGGGCGCGCGTGTACGCCTCCGTCTGGAGCAGCCCGTGCACGAACTGCGGCTCGTAGGCGCGGATCTGCGAGGCCGCCTGCTCCAGGCTCAGATACGCGGCGAACCAGTCCGGCATCACATCGCGGTAGGTGTGCCACCAGCCGCGCTTGTTGGCCTCCCGGACCGACTTCAGGAACGTGTCGATCTCCTGCTGGTCCGTCACCCCGTACACCTGGAGGAGTTTCTCCGCGTCCGGCAGCCGCAGCCGGGCGACCTTCGCGGCCTCCATGCGGCGGATCGTGGAGTGGCTGACCCCGATGGCGGCGCCCGCCTCCTCGTAGCTCAGACCGGCCCGGGTCCGCAGTTCCTCCAACTGCTTGCCGAGGATCATGCGCAGGACGGAGGGCGCGCCGCCCCAGTCGGTCTCCTCGGTCACACCTCGCCCCTCTGCTCCAGGCTGTCGCGGTCCCCACCGTCTCATGTGCTCGTTTGACAGGGACACATTCGGTCGGGCGATTGCCGTGAGCAGCATGCACAGGGCTACTTGCAATTTTCAACTTGGCGGTTGCGGTCGACGCTCACCAGGTGTCACAGTGGGATCACCGTTCCGGTCACCGACCAAGATCCGGACCGGGACACGCAGTTGGGGCGGAAGGTCATGTTCGATGGAGCGGCCCTGTCCTCCCGCACCCCGACTGCCGGAGCACCTCACCCCAGTCGTGCCGCTCCCCTCGGCTCCCCCCGGCCGAGCGCGCCGGGCGGCCGCGCGGGGCCGAGCCGTCCGGTGGACCACCGGCACGGGCTCGGCCGCCGCGACCACCCGGAGGCGAGCAGCCAGGTCGACTCCCCGGGCCCCCGGGCCCCGACCGCCTCGCCTCCGGGCACTTCTTCCGGGCCGCCCCACCGCCCGGCCCCCGCACCACCGGCGGCCCGCCGCCGTCCCAGGCCCATCCCCCACTCGGCCGAAGGAACCGTCCTCATGGACCGACCGCACCACACCGACCCGGCCCTGCCCCGCCCGCGGCACCTGCCGCCCGACCGCCTCCGCATCCCCGCCCGGTTCTCCACCGCCCTCGGGTACGACGCCGTGGGCCTGCCCCGCGAACACGGCCGGCGGGTGATGGAATGCCTGCCCCGCGTCGGCTGCGTGTTCGGCGACGACCTGCGCTGGTGGTGGATCGTCCCCTCCGGTTCGCACATCGGCGTGGTCTGGCCGCCGAGCAGCGCCTACGCCGTCGGCGGCCACCTGACCGACCCGTCCTGGACCCACTCCCACCGTCCCCAGCCGGAAGCGAACCGGCCGCGCCTCATCCACGCGCCCCGGGCCGGTTCCCCGTACACACCCCCCATACCGCTGTACTTCCTCACCTGCCGCCTGGCCGGCAGCGCACCGCGCTGGACGCCGCATCCCGTGGGCTGAGCCGGGACCGGCGTGGCCGCGGGGCTCGTGCCCGTGCGGTGGTGGCCGCACCCGGCACCGATCCGGGCGAAGGATGACAAATGGCGCCGATCGGATTAACGTCCTGAGCGGGCTCATCCACCGGAGTGGCCGATGTTCCGCAAGCGCTCCCCGCACGACGGCGACGAGCTGCTGGCCCGGCTCGGCTCGCTGACCGCCCAGGCCCGGCGCCACGCCGAGCTGCAACGCTCACGGGTGGAGCTGGCCGTCGCCCTCCAGCGCGGCATGCTGCCCGGCGAGATGCCCGCCGTCCCCGGCTTCCACCTGGCCGTGCGGTACGCGCCCGCCTACTCGGGGCTCAACGTGGGCGGCGACTGGTACGACGCCTTCACCCTGCCCGACGGCCGGATCGGCCTCTCCGTCGGCGACGTACAGGGGCACACCATAGACGCGGCGGCCTTCATGGGGCAGGTCCGGGTCGCGCTGCGGGCCATGGCCTCCATCACCAGCGACCCCGGCGACCTGCTCGCCCGCACCAACGACCTGCTGCTCACCCTCGGCGGCGACCTCTTCGCCACCTGCACCTTCATGCGGCTCGACCCGGCCACCGGCCTGGTGGAGAGCGCGCGGGCCGGGCACGTCCCCTGCGTGTGGGCGACGGCCGACGGCAGGTCCGGTGTCTCCGGGGACGAGGGCGGGCCGCCGCTCGGGGTCCAGGAGGGCATGGAGTTCCCCGTCACCCGGTACCGGCTCACCACCGGCGGTGTCTTCATCCTGCTCACCGACGGCGTGGTGGAGGGCCCCGCGCTCACCGTCGACGAAGGGCTCGGCCAGGTCGTCCGGCTCGCCGGGATCGCCGCCGTCGCGGGCATGGAGGCCGGTTCACTGGCCGCCGCGGTGATCCGCAACGCCGAGCGCGTCGGCCACGAGGACGACGCGGCGGTCCTGGTCGTCGCCCATGACGACCGGGAGGGCCGGCTCGGGCCGTGAGCCGGGGGCCGCGGAGGGTGGGGCGGCATGAGCCGGGGCCGTGGAAGGACGGGCGGTGAGGGGTCGGGCCCCGGCGGACGGGGGCGGCGGAAGGGCGGGCGGTGAGGTCGGGCCCCGGCGGACGGGGGTGTTCGCCTGGCCGAGCGGGCGGGGCCGGTGTCTCATGGCTGCTGTGGTGGGAATCCATGGACGGCCCCGGCCCGTCGTCCTCGCCCTGGAGACACTGGCCGTCGCGGTCTGCTACTACGCGGCGGGCAGGCTGGGACTGCTGCGCCGGCTCGTCGTCGAGGACGCGGTGGTCACCCCGGTCTGGCCGCCCACCGGTGTCGCCCTGGCCTGTCTGCTGGTCCTCGGACCGCGCTGCGTACCGGGCATCGCCCTGGGCGCCTTCCTCGTCGTGGTGTCCCTCAGCCCGCTGGGGCCCTCCGCCGCCGGTGTCGTCCTCGGCAACACCGCCGGGCCCCTGTGCGCCTACCTCATGCTGCGCAGGTCCGGCTTCCGCACCGACCTGGGCAGGCTGCGCGACGGGGTCCTGCTGGTCTTCCTGGGCGCGCTCACCGGCATGCTGGTCAGCGCCACCGCCGGGACCGGGCTGCTCGTCCTGACCGGCAAGCTCGACGCGGCGGGGCTGCCGCTCGTCTGGCTGGCCTGGTGGGTGGGGGACGCGATGGGCGTCGTCATCGTCACCCCGCTGCTGCTCCTGCTGTACCGGGCGCGCCGGGCACCGCCCCGGCCGGCGCGGTGGGGGGAGGCCGCGGGGCTGACCGTGATCGCCGGCGTCCTGGTGCCCGTGGCGACGCGGAGTTCCGTCAGCGTGCTGTTCCTGGTGTTCCCGCTGCTGACCTGGGCGGCCCTGCGGTTCCGGTTCGCGGGCAGCATGCTGTGCGCCCTGTTCGCCTCCGTCATGGCCACCGTCGCGGCGACGGACGGGACCGGGCCGTTCGCGGGGCTGTCGGACGTCGAGGTGATGATGAAGCTCCAGGCGTTCAACGGGACGATGGCCCTGACCGCGCTCCTGCTGTCCGCCCTGATCACCGAACAGCGCAACACCCGGCGCTCGGTGGAGGAGGCGTGCCAGGAACTGGTCGGGGCGCTGGAGCACCTGACCGCCGGGGACTCCCCGCCCCGGCGGCTGACCGGCGGCGACCCGAACCGGCCGCCGTGAGCCGCGCCGTGTCACTCCCCGCCCGCGGGTGCCCGGCCCGTCCGTGAGCCCGGCGGCCGTCCTGGACACCGCCGCCGCCCCCCGCTTAGCATTTGGGTCCAGTTCTGGAATTCGAGTCCAGAAGGCAGCCCGGGAGCACCATGGAACACTCGGACCGCTCCACCGACGACCATCTCCTTCGCGAAGCCGAGAAGATCGCGGTCGCCCTCGGCCGGATGTTCCCGGGCCTGTGCGAAGTGGTCCTGCACGACCTGCGCGACCCGGGCCACGCCATCCGCGTCATCGAGAACAATCTCTCCGGACGGCGGGTCGGGGACTCCGCGACCGAACTGGGACTGGCCCGCATCGCCGACCCGGATCACCCGAGCGTGATCCAGAACTACCCGAACCGCTTCCCCGACGGCCGCCCCGCCAAGAGCACCTCGATCGGCATCAAGAACCCGGCGGGCGAGTACATCGCGGCGCTCTGCCTGAACCTCGACGTCTCCGTGCTGTCACCCGTCACGCTCGCCCTGTCCCGCCTCGTCGCCACCGATCCCGACGACCGCGCCGAGCCCCTGGAGACCCTGCGCGATCGCAACGCACGCGAACTGCGCCGGGCGGTGGAGTCCCGGGCCGCCGAGCGCGGCGGCACCCCCCGGTCGCTGAGCCGGGAGGCCAAGCGGGCGCTCGTACGCCAGTTGCGCGACGACGGCTACTTCGACTCGCGCGACGCCGCCCGGACCATCGCCGACCTGCTCGGCGTCTCCCGGGCGACCGTCTACAACTACACCAAGTGAGGGACCGACCATGGCCGCCGCCCCCGCCGTGACCTTCGACGACGTCCGCGCCGCCGCCGCGCGCCTCGCGGGCACCGCCCACCGCACCCCCGTCCTCACCTCCCGCACCCTCGACGCCGCGGTCGGCGCGGAGGTCTTCGTCAAGTGCGAGAACTTCCAGCGGATCGGCGCCTTCAAGTTCCGCGGCGCCTACAACGCCGCCGCCCTGCTCCCCGCCGCGCGGCGGGCCAAGGGCATCGCCGCCTACTCCTCCGGCAACCACGCCCAGGCCGTCGCGCTGGCCGCCCGTGAACTGGGCACCGGCGCGGTCATCCTGATGCCCGAGGACGCCCCCCGCTCCAAGCGCGAGGCGACCGCCGCGTACGGCGCCGAGATCGTCACCTACGACCGCTACACCGAGGACCGCACCGCCCTCGGCGAGGCCCTGGCCGCGGACCGGGGCCTGGCCCTGATCCCGCCCTACGACCACCCGGACGTCATCGCCGGCCAGGGCACCGCCGCCCTGGAACTGCTGGAGGAGACCGGGGAACTCGACGCCCTGGTCGTACCCGTCGGCGGCGGCGGACTCATCGCGGGCAGCGCGACGGCCGCCAAGGCACTGCACCCCGCCGTCCGGGTGATCGGGGTCGAGCCGGAGGCGGGCGACGACACCCGGCGCTCCCTGGCCGCCGGGCACCGCGTCACCGTGCCCGTGCCCCGCACCATCGCCGACGGCCAGGCCCTGGCCACCCCCGGCGAGATCACTTTCGCGATCAACCGCCGCCTGGTCGACGCCATCGCGCTGGTCGGTGACGAGGAGATCGCGCACGCCATGCGGTTCGCCTTCGAACGGCTGAAGATCGTGCTGGAACCCAGTGGCGCGACCCCGCTGGCCGCGCTGCTGGCCGGGCGGATCGAGCGGTTGCCGCGCCGCATAGGGCTGATCGCCTCCGGAGGCAACATCGACACGCCGAGGTTCACGAAAATCGTATCCGGTTGATCTGTCGGCGAACTTCACTGGTGAGGTTGCCCATCGCCCTGTAGCGTCAGAGGCAGATGTCGTGGTTGGACCGTACTGCCCGCGCCGCGGTGCGGGCGTTTTCGCTGTGCAGTGCCTGAAGACCAAGACGATCACCTCCGGGTCCGCGCGGTGCGGGTCCGACACTGACCGAAAGGGCTAGGCATGGCCAGCGGTACCGTCAAGTGGTTCAACTCGGAAAAGGGCTTCGGCTTCATCGCGCAGGACGGGGGCGGCCCCGATGTCTTCGCGCACTACTCGAACATCAACGGCAATGGCTACCGTGAGCTGCAGGAAGGCCAGGCCGTGACGTTCGACATCACCCAGGGCCAGAAGGGCCCGCAGGCGGAGAACATCACCCCCGCCTGACCGGTGACAGTCCGATGCCCGGTGCCCCGGAAGCACACGCTTCCCGGGCGCCGGGCATCGGTGTTCTCCGCACCCGGACCGGCCGAGGCTGGTGATTCACCCGATGCCAGGTGCGGGAGGCGTCGGAAGACTGCGGGCGTCGTGTCCCGTGCGTCTCCCGGAGGTGCCGATGTCCGTAGCGTCCGCCCGAAATCCCGCGACCTTCAGAATGTCATGGTCACGCCATTCAGGGCTGCTGTCCTGCGTACTCCTGCTGCTCTGTGCTGGAATGTTCTGGTCCGTCCCCGCCGCCGCGGCCGACGGGCCCACCGTCACCACCCGGTACGGGCAGGTGCGCGGAGCCGCGGGGGAGAGCGCCGACTCCTACCTCGGTATCCCCTACGCCGCCCCGCCGGTCGGCGAGCGCCGCTGGCGCCCCCCGGCCGCGCCCGCGCGCTGGACCGGCGTCCGCGACGCCACCAGCCCCGGCAACCCCTGTATGCAGCGCGTCCAGGAAACCGTGTGGGGCAACCTGGCCGGCCCCGGCACCCCCAGTGAGGACTGCCTGTACCTCAACGTCCACACCCCGGCCCAGCGTTCGCTCCACAAGCGGCCGGTGATGGTCTGGCTGCACGGCGGCGGCTTCACCGTCGGCTCCGGCACCTTCTACGACGGCGGCACCCTGGCCGCCGAAGGCGATGTGATCGTCGTCACCCTCAACTACCGTCTCGGCGCCTTCGGGTACCTCGCCCACCCCGGTCTGACGGGGGAGTCCGCCGAGGGCGTCTCCGGCAACTACGGGCTGCTCGACCAGCAGGCCGCGCTGAAGTGGGTACGGGACAACGCCGCCGCGTTCGGCGGCGACCCCGGCAACGTCACCGTCTTCGGCGAGTCGGCCGGCGGCGGCAGCGTCTGCCAGAACCTCGTCTCCCCGCGCGCCCTCGGCCTGTTCGACCGGGCCATCGCCCAGTCCGGCTGCGGCTTCCCGCTGCCCACCCGGGCCTCGCAGGAGCAGAACGGCACCGCCTGGGCGGACTCCCTGGGCTGCGCCGACACCGCCTGTCTGCGCGCCCTGCCCGCCGACCGGCTGCTCACCGCCGCGCAGAGCCCGACCGCCCGCTGGGTCCCCAACGTCGACGGCGAGGTCATCCCCGCGCAGGTGACGGACGCGCTGGCGAGCGGCCGCTTCCACCGCGTCCCCGTGCTGCAGGGCACCACCGCCGACGAGGGCCACTTCACCGTCGCCACCACCTACGACCTGGCCGGACGGCAGCTCACCGCGGCGGGCTACCCGGCGGCGGTCCGCGCGCTGTACGGCGACCGGACCGACGCGGTCCTGGCCCGCTACCCGCTGTCCGAGTACGGCACGCCCGCCGAGGCGCTGGGCGCGATCCTCACCGACTCCCAGTTCGCCTGCGCCCAGTCCCGGACGGCGGCCCTGGCGGGGCGTTACGTCAGGTCCTACCAGTACGAGTTCGCCGACCGGCACTCCATGGACTACCTGAACCTCCCGCTCAGCTTCCCGATCGGCGCCCCGCACGGCTCGGAGATCCGGTACGTCTTCGGCGGCGTCACCGGCACCCCCGAGCAGAACGCCCTGTCGGCCAGGATGCTGGACTACTGGACCGCCTTCGCCCGCACCGGCGTCCCCTACTCCCTCGACGCGCCCCGCTGGCCCACGTATCCGCGGGTCCAGACGCTCGCGCCCGAGGCGATCACCTCGCCGGTCACCTTCCCCGAGCGCCACGAGTGCGACCTGTGGAACCCGCCCGCGACCTGACCGGGCACGGCGGGCACCCGCGGAAAACGCGGGTGCCCGCTCCCCGTCCGCCCTGTTACCGTCGGACTATGAACGTCACCGGCCGGACCCTCACCGCGACCGCGCGAGCGACCAGCTCGCCGGTTGCCGCCGCCTGACGTCCTTCCCTCTTCTCCCCGGCGACCGGAAACGGCCCGCCGGTGGACCCGTGGCGTGCACGCCCCGTTCCGGCCCGGCGCGGACCCGGCTTCCGGTGCCTCCACCGCTGTGACCGCGAAGGAGCCACCCCATGGACACCCAGCGCATCGTCCGCACGTTCACCGAGTACTACGAGCAGCGCGGCCACCGCCGCGTCACCGGCTCGACCCTGCTCCCGCCGCCCGGCGACCCGGTGCTGTTCACCACCTCCGGGATGCACCCGCTCACCCCGTACCTCGAAGGCCGGCCGCACCCGCTGGGGCGGCGGCTGGTCAACGTTCAGCGCTGTCTGCGCACCACCGACCTGGAGGAGGTCGGGGACCGGACCCATCTGACCGTCTTCGAGATGCTCGGCACCTGGTCGCTCGGCGACTACGAGGGCCCGACCAGCCTGGAGTGGGGGTACGGGCTGCTCACCGAGGGCTTCGGCGTCGATCCCCGGCTTCTGTGTGCCACCGTCTTCGGCGGCGACGACCGCACCGGCCCCGACACCGCCTCCCTCGACCTGTGGGAACGGCTCGGTGTCCCGGTGGAGCGGACCGTCGAGGACAACTGGTGGGACAACGGCCCCACCGGACCCTGCGGACCGGACTCGGAGATCTTCCTGTGGACCGGCACCACCCCGCCCGAGTCCACCCCCACCCGCGACGGACGATGGGTGGAGGTGTGGAACCACGTGACGATGCGCTACCGCCGCCTCGACGACGGCTCGCTGATGCCGCTGCCGCAGCGCAACGTCGACACCGGCCTCGGCCTGGAGCGGCTGGCCGCCGTCCTCCAGGGCCGGGACTCGGTCTTCGACTGCGACGTCTTCGAGCCCTGGCGGCGCCTGGTCCCGCCGCTCTGGCCCCTGGACGAACCGTCGTTCCGGCTGGTCGGCGACCACCTGCGCGCCGCCGTCGTGGTCCTCGGCGACGGCGTCCGGCCCGCCAACAGCGGCCGTGGCTACGTACCGCGCCGGCTGGTGCGGCGGCTGCTCACCGTCCTGCTGCGTGACGATCCGTCACGGACCCTCGCCGACCTGCCCGTCGAGCTGATCGGCCACACCCTGGACCGCTTCGGGCAGTCGGCCGGCGCCGGACCGGTGCGGGAGGTGCTGCTGGACGAGGAACGGCGGTTCGGGCGGCTTCTGGAGCGCGGCCGGCGGGTGCTGGACCGGCCGCGGTTCCGCGGGCCCCTCGGCGAGGACGACTACCGCTACCTGCACGACACCCACGGGCTGCCGAGGGAGCTGGTGCGCGGCCTGCGCGGTCAGTAGGGCCGGTCGCCGACGATGGCGACCCGCTCGGCGACCCGGCGGTGCGGGCCGTAGTCGTTCACCGCGTAGTGCTGGGTGGCGCGGTTGTCCCAGAAGGCGATGTCCCCGGGCTCCCAGCGGAACCGCACCTGGTACTCGGGGACATGCGCCTGCTGGAAGAGGAAGCGCAGCAGCCGGTCGCTCTCGTCGCGGTCCATGCCGACGACACGGGTGGTGAACGAGGCGTTGACGAACAGCGTGCGCCGCCCGGTGCCGGGGTGCGTGCGCACCACGGGGTGCTCCACGGGCGGGAACATCTCCTGAAACGGGGCGAGCCGCTCCGGCGGGGTGAAGCGGGCGAACCCGGGAATGAAGTCGTGCACCGCGCGGGCCCCGTCGATCCGGTCCTTCACCTCGCGCGGCAGGTTGTCGTAGGCGGCGGCCATGTCCGCCCACAGGGTGTCGCCGCCGGACGGCGGGACCTCGCGGAGCTGGAGGACGGCACCGAGCGCGGGACGCTCCCGGAAGGTGACGTCGGCGTGCCACACGTTCTCGAACGTCGGGGCGGCGGCATCGCCCTTGTCGAAGCGGACGATGTCCTCACCGGCCCCCGTGGCCAGCAGCGGGTTGGTCTCCAGCCCGCCCCAGCCGCGGGCGAAGGCGCGCTGCTGGTCGGAGGTGAGGTGCTGGGCACGGAAGAACAGCACCTTCCACTCCAGCAGCGCCCGGTCGAGTTCCGCGCGCAGTGCCGCGGTCAGCGGCCGCGACAGGTCGACGCCCAGGATCTCGGCGCCGATCGTGCGGGCCCGCGGGACCAGCCGGAAGAGTTCGTACGGCCGCTCCTCCCACTCCTCGGGCACCCGGCGCAGGACGCGGCGCCCCTCGTGGATGCCGTCCCCGGGGACGCGGGCTTCGCGGAGAAACACTGCCGGTGCGGAGGCCGTGACGGTCATGGAGTCCTCTCTTTCCGTCCGGTGGCGAACAGGCGGCACGCGGCGGCGGACGGCGTCGGCCGGCGCGTGCCGGGTGGGTGCGTCACGTGAGATGAGGTGAGATGTGCTCCACGGCGTCCACGAAAGAGGGACGCCGGTCCGCTCGGGCGGCTATCGGCCGGAGCGCTCGCACCCGGTTCGACCGGGACAACACAGCGGCCCCGTCGTCGAGTCGAACCAGTGGGTGGTCATGGCGGCGATTCTGGCACGCCGGCCGGACCCCTGTCGACGGGGCGTCCGGCGCGGTCGGCCTCGGCTCCGGCCGAGGTTCCGCGTCGGCCGGTGGCGCCGGCTCCGGTGGGCGGCGGCCTCAGCGGGTGCGCAGCGGGGGGACCGCCGGCACCTCCGAGGCGGTGGCGATGTCCTCCTCGGTCAGCCGGAACAGCGCGGGGTAGGCCGCACGGCTGGTGCGCCGCTCGGGCTCCGTGGTCCGCCACATGTAGAGGCAGCGGGGGCACTGGAGCACCTCCCAGACACCGGGGACGGGCGAGGTGGTGACGGTGGTGACGGCGTCGTCGGCGCAGCGGGGGCAGACGGGGGTGTTCGGGGCAGACATGTTCCGGTCCTTTCCAGAAGGTGGGCTCAGCGGCCGGCGAGCAGGGTGCGCAGCCGCGCGGCCCACTCGGCGGTCTCGGGCAGGTCCTTGACGGGGGTGCCGAAGTTGCCGCGCACGTCGGGGGCGACCGGGGTCGTCGCGTCGATGATCATCTTGCTGGTGACGCCGGCCGGCTGGGAGGCCGGGGCGAGTTCGACCACCGACAGGTTCGGGATGACGACGACGTCCTCCTCCGGGTTCACCTTGGCGGACTGCGCCCACATCACCTGCGGCAGGTCGAAGGGGTCCACGTCCTCGTCGACGAGGATGACCTGGGAGACGTACCCGAGGCCGTGCGGTGTGGTCATGGCGCGCATCCCGACCGCCTTGGCGAAACCGCCGTACCGCTTGGCCGTGGAGATGACGACCAGCAGCCCGTGCGTGTACATCGCGTTGACGGCGCGCACCTCGGGGAACTCGGCGCGCAGTTGCTTCAGCAGCGGCACGCTGGTGTTCGGGCCGACCAGGTAGTCGCACTCGGTCCACGGCATGCCCAGGTAGAGGGACTCGAAGACCGGGTCGGTGCGGTAGGAGATCCGCTCGATACGGATGACCGGCATCCGCCGGCCGCCCGAGTAGTGGCCGGTGAACTCGCCGAACGGGCCCTCGATCTGCCGCTTGCGGGACTCGATGACGCCCTCGATGACCACCTCGGCGCCCCAGGGGACGTCCAGGCCGGTGTGCGGGGCGGTGGCGATGGGCATCGGGGCGCCGCGCAGGGCGCCCGCCATCTCGTACTCCGACTGGTCGTAGCGCAGCGGCATCCCGGCGACGATCGGGACGACCGGGTCGTTGCCGAGGGTGATGGCGACGGGCAGGTCCTCGCCGTTCTCCTCGGCGGTGCGCAGGTGCTGGGCGATGTCGTGCACGGGCACCGGCTGGAGGGCGAGCCGGTCGCGCCCGATGACCTCCATGCGGTACGTGCCCAGGTTCTGCTTGCCGAAGTGGTCCGGGTCTGCGGGGTCCCGGGAGACCACGGCCGCCTTGTCGAGGTAGAAGCCGCCGTCGCCGTCGTTGAGGCGGAACAGCGGCAGGACGCGGAAGAGGTCGACGTCGTCACCGGTGAGGGTGTTCTCCGTCCAGGGCGCCTGCGCGCGGCGCTCGGGGGCGACCGGGAAGGCGTCCCAGCGGCGGGCGAACTCCTCGACCTGCTCGCGCGGGGAGGTCTCCTTCGGCAGCCCGAGGGCGAGGGCGTGGTTGCGCCAGGAGCCGTGCACGTTCATGGCGATCCGGGCGTCGGTGAAGCCCTTCACCCGGTCGAACCAGAGCGCGGGCGCGCCCTCGCCGATGCGGCCCGCGGCGTTGGCCGCCGCCGCGATGTCGGGCTCCGGGAGCACCTCGTCGGTGATCCGCAGCAGTTGTCCCTCCTTCTCCAGCGTGTCCAGGAACGAGCGCAGATCGTCGTACGGCATGGGGTGATGTCTCCTTGTGTGCGGGGGCGCGGGGGCGCGGGGGCGCGCGGGCGCGCGGGGTCAGGAGGCGCGGCGCGGGCCGTCGAGGCGGGCGGCGCGCATGCCGTCCCAGCGCCGGGCGCCGTCGGCGGGCAGGCCGAGCTGGTCCAGGACGCGGGAGACGATGTGCTCCACGATGTCCTCGACGGTCGCCGGGTGGTTGTAGAAGGCGGGCATAGGCGGGACGATCCGCACGCCCATGCGGGCCAGGGCGAGCATGTTCTCCAGATGGATCTCGCTGAGCGGCGTCTCCCGGGGCACCAGCACCAGCGGCCGGCGCTCCTTCAGCGTCACGTCCGCCGCCCGGCCGACCAGGCCGTCCGCGTAACCGGCGCGGATGCCCGCGAGGGTCTTCATGGAGCAGGGGACGACGACCATGCCGTCCGTGCGGAAGGAACCGGAGGAGATGGTGGCGCCCTGGTCCTCGGGCGGATGCGCCACGTCGGCGAGCGCGGCGACCTCCCGCATGGTGCGGCCGGTCTCCAGCTCGACGGTGGTCCGGGCCCAGCGGCTCGCGACCAGATGCGTCTGCACGTCCGGCAGGTCGGCGAGGCGCTCCAGCAGCCTCACCCCGAAGGGCGCGCCGGTGGCCCCCGTCATCGCCACGATCAACCGCACGGCACCTGCTCCTTTTCGGTCACTTCCCGCTCCGTCTCCACTTCACGCTAGGAGAGACTCCTGGCGAGGAGCGGTACGCTGAGGACAACCGATGGGCAGAAACGGTCAGGTGCGAAGGGTGCGGGAGACATGGCACGGGACGCCGTCACGATCACCGAGGTGGCGTTCCGGCCGGCGCTGAGCGCGCCGATCGGCATGGACGTGGTCGACTTCGCCGAGCTGCGGGCCCGCGGCCGGCGCCGGGGCATCGACCTGTCCGCGCCGCAGCGCCCGTCCTTCCACCACCTCATCCACGTCCACCCCGGCTCGCCCCCGCTGGACCACACCGTGGACTTCACCCGGCACACCGTCCCGCCGGGCGGCTGGCTGTGGGTGCGCCCCGGGCAGGTCCACCAGTACGCGGCGGGGCCGGAGGGGCCCTGGGAGGTCGCCGACGGGCTCATCGTGATCTGGCGCCCCGGCTTCGTCCCCGACGACCCGCCCGACGCGACGGCACCCGTGGTCCCGGACGGCGCGCGGGCCCGCCTGGTGGACCTGGCCCGCGAACACCTCGTCGCCGAGTACGCGGACATGGGCGCGATGCCGCTGGAGGCGCACAACAAGGCGCTGCGGGCGCTGCTCTCGGTGCTGCTGCTGCGCCTGACCCGCGCGGCGCCCCCGGCGGCGGTCGCGGCGGCCGGGCAGGACGGCCCGTTCGAGCGGTTCCGGGCGGCCGTGGAACGGGACTTCGCCCGCACCCACCGAGTCGCCGACTACGCCGCGGCCCTCGGCTACAGCACCCGTACCCTCACCCGCGCCACCCTCGCCGCCACCGGGTCCACCGCCAAGGCGTACCTCGACGCGCGCATCGTGCTGGAGGCCAAGCGGCTGCTGGTCCACACCGACCTCGGCGCCGCCGACGTGGCCCGGCACCTCGGGTTCGCCGATCCGGGCGACTTCGGCAAGTTCTTCCGCCGGCACGACGGCCGTACCCCGCTGCGGTTCCGGGCGGCGGCGCGGGGAACGGCGTGAGACGACCGCCGTGCCGGGCCGGGGAGGGCTACTCCGGCGGCGTCGGGGTGTCGGACGTGCGGTACATCGCCTGCACGTCCAGTTCCAACTGCACGGTCGGACCGACCACCGCGATGCCCCGGGCCAGCATCGAACGCCAGTTGAGGGTGTAGTCCTCGCGGTGCAGCTCGGCCGTCGCCAGGGCCGCGCAGCGCAGCTCCTCGCCGTAGCCGCCGTTGACCGTGCCCAGGTAACTGGTGTCCAGGGCGACCGAGCGGGTCACGCCGTGCATGGTGAGGGTGCCGTTGAGGGTCCACTTGCTGCCGCCGCGGAACGCGAACCGCGTGCTGACGAAGTCGATGTACGGGTAGCGCTCCACGTCGAGGAAGTCGGCGGAGCGCAGATGGTTGTCCCGGGTGGTGTTGCCGGTGGTGATGCTGGCGGCCTCGATCCGCACCTGCACCCGCGACCCCGACATGTCCGGGGCTATGTGCACGGCACCGTCGAACCGCTCGAAACGGCCGTGCACATGGGCCATGCCCACATGCTTGGCGATGAACCGGATCGCCGTGTGGGGCGGGTCGAACACCCAGTTGCCGGCGGGCGGGAGCGCGAGCTGCCGGGCGGGCTGGAGCCGGACGGTCGACGGGGGCTCGCTGACCCCCTCGGTGATGTCGACGCTCTCGCGGTGCGGTTCCAGGCCCTCGGCGATGACCAGCATGCTGTACCGCCCGGCCGGCAGCGCCGCCAGGAACAGGCCGTAGGGGTCGGTGGTGCCGCGGGCGACGACCCGGTGCGTGTCGAGCGCGGTGACCGTGACCTCGGCACCGGCCAGCGGCTGGTCGACCGGGTCCAGCACCGTACGCCCGACGGCGCCCGCGCCGGCCGGGAGGGGCAGCGTGAGAGCCGCGTGCGCGGCATCAGCCCGGTGCCGTCGACGCCGAAGCAGCCCGAGGGCCATGGTGGTTCACCTTTCACGAGGGGGGAGAGACTCGGACGTACCCGTGGAGCGAAAGGGGGGCGGGCGGGTCCGAGCATCCGTCAGGACGCCCTGTTCGGCGACGGCCCGGCGTCGGGATCGACGGTGTGCACGGGCAACGCCTCGAAGGACAAGGGCAGTGTACGAGCCCTCATGGCCATGACGCATGGCGGGTGGCCGCGAGGGCCCCGACCACGACCGCGCCCGTGCTCAACGGCGGTCCCACCGCACCGAGCGGACGACGGTCCGGGCCCGCCCGGCACGACGGGACGCGTCACGGCCGAGAGACCGCACGGCTTCCCGGTCGCACAGCCGGGGCCCGCACCACGGCGCTCTCGGGCATCGGAGCGCCCCCCCCCGCACCGGGAACCGCGCGGTCGTGCGCCGCGGACCCCGCGACCGTCCCGGTCCGGCGCGAGGCCGGCTCGGCGCACGTCCGGTGGGCGTGGTGGGCGTGGTACGGATCGTCGAGCGCCGACCCGCTCGCCCCGGCCGCCCGAGTGTCCGGAATCCGGGGTGGGGGCCCTTCTGCTGCCACTTGCCGAGTCTTTACCGCGCAGGAGCCGGGAAAGCGACCGACATTGATCACTTACCGTCGGATCTGAGCGTGTGGAAAGAGATTCAGATCGTTTTCTGAGCGGTAGTTGACAGCGTTTGTGTTCGTCTCCAGGTCGACCAGCAGCGTTTTCCTCGCCGCGCCGAAACCGATTCATCTTCTTGTACTACTTGGAGTTGGACGGAATGATCAGTGCGACCGCGGGACGGCATGATCCGCGGCTACATCATCCGGCGGAAAAATGCACGTCACCCGACGCCTCTTCAGGGCCGGCCGTGGCCGGCCCTTCCTCCCGGTGCCACCGGCTGGCATTCCGGGGCGGCGCTCCGGCAGGGCGTGACCTGCTCGTGCAGGGCGGTCGGCGGGGGACGGCACGGCTGTCGATCCCCCGATCCGGCCGAGTCGGGGGCGGTCGGCCGGGTGCGTGCGGCCGGGACGGCGGGAGCGGGGGTGGCAGGCGGGATGCCGAGCCGCGCGCCAATTTCCGCTCCTCCGGGTTTGAGTGCGAAACCGCGGGATACACGCGGTCATTGGGGGGTTGTTGAACGGCGACCCGCTCCCATTTAGAGGGGTTGCCTTCCGGTGACCCGACGTGAAAACTGTTGGCGCACTCGGCCCGGACGAACTGTGTCGAAGCGCGTTATTGACACGTACATCGTGGGACCGGGGAGTTCGCGCAGGGCCGCTGCGTGAGAGAACTGGGGGGGACGTGGTGGTGTCTGCAAGGTGTCCTGGTCTCGTGTTGCCAGGCTGCGCACGTGCGGGTCTGTCCGCCGCCCGGCGGGCGTCCGGACCGCTCGGAACCGCCGCCCCGCCGTCCCCGTCCCGCCCTCAGGTCCGCTGACCGGCCGGACCGGCCACGTCCGGGCGGCGACCGACCGCCGCTCCCAGCCGGCCGACCCGGCCGGGCCACGCGCCGGCCGGCCACCTGGCACAAAGCGACACCACCTCGCGGGGCCACCACCCGACGGCCGGGTCCGTGACGGCCGCCGCGGCCCGCGGCCGATGACACGGCACAGCCGGTGGCGCACCGCCGGGCCCGCGTGTCCTCACCCAAGGAGAAACGGTGACAAGCTCACAACTGACCGGGGCCGCATCACCTCTCGACGCGTTACCCGAGAGATGGCGGTCCTTACGCGACGCGGGCCCCGTGACGTACGACGAGGAGCGACGGCAGTGGCACGTCGTGGACCACCAGGGCGTCGCGGCGATCCTGTCGGACCCGGCGACGTACTCCTCCGACATGACGCCGATCGCCCCGACCCAGGAGGACTTCGAGACCTTCACCCAGGGCAACTTCGTCGGCATGGACCCGCCGGAGCACCGCAAGCTCCGCGCCCTGGTGAGCCAGGCGTTCACCCCCCGCGTGGTCCACGGACTCGGGCCGCGCATCGAGGCCATCTGCGCCCGGCTGTTCGACGGTGTCGCCGACCGGGACCGCTTCGACCTGGTCGACACCCTCGCCTACCCCCTGCCGATCATCGTGATCGCCGAACTCCTCGGTGTCCCCGCCGAGGACCACCGGCTGTTCCAGGAGTGGGCCGCGACCCTCTTCGGCGGCGACCAGCTCGGCGACAGCCTCGACATGGCAGACCTGGAACGGGCGCTGGAGGCCATCGCCCCGACCGTGCGCGAGATGAACGGCTACGTGCTGGACCACATCCGCCGCCGCCGGGCCGACCCCGGTGACGACCTGACCAGCAGGCTCCTGTCCGCCGAGGTCGACGGGACGCGGCTGGAGGACCAGGAGATCGTCGGCTTCGTCGCCCTGCTGCTGGTCGCCGGGCACATCACCACCACCGCGCTGCTCGGCAACGCCGTGGTCACCTTCGACCGGCACCCCGGCACGTTCGCCGCGCTGCGGGAGGACCCGGCCCGACTGCCCGCCGCCGTGGAGGAAGTCCTGCGCTGGCTCCCGCCCTTCCCGGAGCTGGGCCGGCGCACCACCCGGACCGTGGAACTCGGCGGCCATGAGATCCCGGCCGACACCCTGCTGATGGTCCACCTGGGCGCCGCCAACCTCGACCGCTCCCGCTTCACCGCGCCGGACGTCTTCGACCCCGCCCGCGATCCCAACCCCCATCTGACCTTCGGGCACGGCATCCACTTCTGCTTCGGCGCCCCCCTGGCCCGGCTGGAAGCGCGTATCGCCCTGCAGATGATGATGGATCGTTTCCCCACCATCGCGGTCCCCTCGTACGACGACGTCACTTACCAGAACCCGGCCGTCATCGTCGGCGTACGCCACCTGCCGATCGTCGTCACCAGGCCCTGAGGCACGTCGACGCGCCTCCCCGTACCGCTCACCGCGGGCCGGTGCGTCCGCTCTTCCGAACCCGCTCTCACCAGGAGTCCACGTCCCCATGCCCTACTCGACAGTCGCGCCGGCCACAGACCGGCCATCGGCCCCCTCGCACGAAGAGCTGCGCGGTCACCTCGACTCCCTCGCGCGCATCCACCGCGTGCCCGGCGCCCAACTCGCCGTCCACACCGGTTCCCACCTCATCAGCCTGCACACCGGCACGGCCGACGCCCTGGCGAGCACCCCGTTCACCGAGCTGACGGCCGTCCCGCTGGGCTCCGTCACCAAGGTCGCCACCGCCACGGCCGTCCTGCTGCTGGCCGACGACGGCGACATCCACCTGGACGAGCCCGTCGGCGACCTGCTGCCCGATCTGCCGCGCGAACTGCCCGACGTGACGGTCCGTCACCTGCTGAGCCACACCGCCGGCCTCCCCACCGGACCCGACTCCGACAGTGCCTTCGGCACCACCGCCGCCCGCTACCTCTCCACGGTCTGGGCGGCCCGCAACACGCTCTTCGCGCCGGGCACCGGATTCTCGTACTCCAACGCCGGTTACGTCGCGGCCGGCCGCATCCTGTCCGAAGTGACGGGCATGACCTGGCAGGAAGCGGTGACGGCACTCGTACTGGAACCCCTGGGCATCGTCCCCGCCTTCCTCGGCGACATCGCCCCCGCCCGGCCGCTCGCCAGCGGCCACGCCCTCAACACGGCCACCGGCCTGGTGCGTCCCGCCCACCAGAACCTCGCCCCGGTGGAGGCCCCGGCCGGCGCCCTGCTGGCGAGCGCCGAGGACCTGGTCACCCTGGGCAGGGCCCTGATCGGCCGGTCGGCCGCGCTGCCGGCCGCCGTCGCCGACCGCATGCGCCGGCCCGAACCGGCCGCCGACGCCGGTGCGCTGGCGGACTCCTGGGGCCTGGGCCTCGCCCTCTTCCAGCAGGACGGGCAGGAGTGGTGGGGCCACGACGGCAACGCCCAGGGCACCTCCTGCCACCTGCGGGCCGACCCCGGCACCGGCATCGTCGTCGCCTTCACCGGCAACGCCGGCGCCGCCACCGCCCTGTGGCGCGACATCACCGCGGAACTCGCCCGGGTCACCGGCATCCGCGTGCCCACCGGCCCGTCCGCCGACACCCGCCACGGACCGGCCGTGACCCTCACGGACTGCGCCGGTACGTACCGCAACGGGGGCATCGAGTACACGGTCAAGCTCGACGGGGACGGCAAGCCCACCCTGTCCGTCGACGGCGATTACCCCATTCCGCTGGTGTGCTACGCGGACCTGTCCTGCGACCTCGTGGACCCGTCCACCGACCGGCTCGAACCAGGCGGCCGCTTCCACCGCGACCCGGTCACCGGCGTCATCGACCGCCTGCAGATATCCGGGCGCACCGCGCGCCGGACAGGCACCGGCTGAACGCGCGCCGCCCAGGCGCCGACCCGTCGCACGCCGACCGGCGCGCCGATGAGCCGAGCGCCGCGGACGCGACGTCCGACCGTGCGCGCGATCCACGCCGACCGACCGTGCGCCCGGTGGAAACCGGCCGTCCGCCGGACCCGCACCGTCCGCTCGCGCGTCCGGACCCGCACCGTCCGCTCGCGCGTCCGGACCCGCACCGTCCGCTCGCGCTCACCGGCACGACCCGGTCACGCCCCGCACCCGCACCCGCCCGTACGCAAGGACTCCCGCCCCGCTCCGGTGTGCCCACAGGCAGCCCGGAAGCGGCGCGGCGGGCCCGCGCGCCGCCCCCGCCCGAAGGACTGCACCACGATGACGGACCTGCACGCCCAGCGCCCCGCCACGCTCCCGACGGCCGGCACGGTCCCGCCGGACCCCGCTCACGTCGCCGCCCGGCACCCGCTCGGTGAGCTGTTCGCCCGGCAGGTGACGCGCGACCCGGACGCCCCCGCGGTCACCGACGGCCGGCGCACCTGGTCGTACGGGGAACTCGCCCGGAAGGCCGGCCGGCTCGCCGCCCACCTCGTCGCGCACGGCGCCGGACCGGAGCGGACCGTGGCCCTGGTCCTGCCGCGCTCGGTCGAACTGATCGCCGCCGAACTGGCCGTGGCCCTCGCCGGGGCGGCCTTCCTCCCCGTCGACCCCGACTACCCCGCCGAACGGCAGGCGCTGATGCTCGCCGACGCCGCGCCCGCCGCCGTCCTGGACGACGTGGACCGGGTCAAGGCGCTCCTGGACGGCGCGGACGGCGAGCGCGAGGAGGCGGACCCGCCCCCGAGCCGCGTGCACCCCGACCACGCCGCGTACGTCATCTTCACCTCCGGCTCCACCGGCACCCCCAAGGGCGTCACCGTCACCCACCGGGGCATCGCCGGGTTCGCCGCGGCGGCCGCCGAGCGCTACGCCGTCGGCCCCGGCGACCGCGTGCTGCAGTTCTCCTCGCCGAGTTTCGACGCCTCCGTACTGGAGCTGTTCATCTCGGTGCTGTCCGGCGCCGCCCTGGTCGTCCCGCCGCACGGTCCCTGGCTGGGCGACGAACTGGCCGCCGTCCTGACCGAACACCGCATCACCCACACCCTCATACCGCCGGCGGCCCTGGCCACCCTGCCCGACCCGGCGGACCTCGGCGGCCTGCCGTCGCTGCGCACCCTGATCGTCGGGGCCGAGGCGTGCCCGGCCGCGCTCGTCGACCGGTGGGCCCCCGGCCGCCGCATGATCAACTCCTACGGGCCGACCGAGGCCACCATCGTCGCCACCTGGACCGGGCCCCTGAACGCGGGCACCGGGACCCCCGCGATCGGCGGCCCGCTGCCCGGCACCGAGGCCCACGTCCTCGACGCGGCGCTGCGCCCGGTGCCGGCCGGCGGTGAGGGCGAGCTGTACGTGGGCGGCGACGGACTGGCCCGCGGCTACCTCAACCGGCCCGGACTGACCGCGACACGGTTCGTCGCCCACCCCTCCGGGCCGCCCGGCGCCCGTCTGTACCGCACCGGCGACCGGGTGCGCCGGCGCGACGACGGCGAGCTGGAGTTCCTCGGCCGCGCCGACCGGCAGGTCAAGGTCCGCGGTTTCCGCATCGAACCCGGCGAGATCGAGGTCGCCCTGGCCCGGGACCCGCAGGTCCGCGAAGCCGTCGTCGTGGTCCGCGACGAGGACTCCGGCCGCGGCCGGCTCATCGGCTACGTCACCCCCGCCGACCCCGCCGGCAGACCCGAGCCGGCCCGGCTGCGCGCCGCCCTCGCCGCGGCCCTGCCCGCGCACATGGTGCCCTCCGCGATCGTCGTGCTGGACGCGCTGCCGCTCACCCCGCAGAACAAGATCGACCTCAGGGCACTGCCCGCTCCCGACGCCGCGACGACCGAACGGCACGTCGAACCGCGCACCGACGGCGAACGGACCCTGGCCACGATCTGGGCCGAGGTCCTCGGCGTCGACACCCTCGGCCTCGACGACGACTTCTTCGACCTGGGCGGCGACTCGATCCTCGCGGCCCGCGTGCTGACCCGCATCCGGGAGGCGTTCGACGTCCGGCTCACCCTGCGCGACGTGTTCACCGCGCGGACCGTCGGCGCCCTCGCCCCGCTGGCCGCCGAGCCGTCCGCCGCCCCGCCGGAGCCGGTCCCCGTCGCCCCGCGCTCGGAGCCCGTCCCGCTCTCCAGCGCCCAGCGGCGCCTGTGGTTCCTCGACGACCTCTCCGGCGGCGGCACCGAATACAACACCGGCGTGGCGCTGCGCCTGCGCGGCCCCCTGGACACGCCGGCCCTGGAACGCGCCCTGCACCGGCTCGCCGCCCGCCACGACTCCCTGCGCACCACCTTCGCCACGGTCGACGGACAAGGCGTGCAACTCGTCGCCGACGAGGCGGACCTGCCGCTGCGCACCGCCGACGTCGGGCATGTGCCGGCCGACCGGCGGGACGGCGCCGTAGAGCGTCTGCTGACCGAGGAGCTGCGCCGCCCCCATGACCTGACGACCGGGCCCCTGACGCGGACGCTGCTCATCCGCCGGGCACCCGAGGACCATGTCCTGCTGCTGGCCCAGCACCACATCGTCACCGACGGCTGGTCGGTCGGCGTCCTGACCCGGGACCTGGCCGCGCTCTACCGCGCGGAGGCCGCCGGCGAACCCGACGGGCTGCCCGGACCCGGCGTGCAGTACCCGGACTTCGCGCTGTGGGAGAACCGTCGGCACACCGACGGCGCCCACGCCGACGACCTCGCGTACTGGAGACGCCACCTGGCCGGCCTCCAGCAGCTCGACCTGCCCACCGACCGGCCGCGCCCCGGGGTGCGCACCACGGCGGGCGCCGCCCACCGCCAGGACGTACCGCGCGACCTGGTGGACCGGTTACGGCAGTTGGCCGCGGGCCGCGACACCACCCTCTTCACGGTGTTCGCCGCGGCGGCGGCCGTGCTGTTCGCCCGCCACTCGGGACAGCGGGACGTCGCCTTCGGCACCGTCACCAACGGGCGGGACCGCCGCGAACTGGAGGACGTGACCGGCTTCTTCGCCAACACCGTCGTGCTGCGCGGCGAGGTCGACGACGCCGCCACGGTGGACCGGTTCGTGCAGACCATGCGCGCGACCGTGCTGGACGCGTTCGCCCACGACGGGGTGCCCTTCGACCGGGTGGTCGAGGAACTGGCCCCGCCCCGCGACCCCAGCCGCACCCCCCTGGTGCAGGCGATGGTGGTCCAGCAGGCGGCTCCCGCCCGGCCGCCGGCCGCCGCCGGACTGCGCATCGAGGACCACCCGCTGCCGCGCCCGGCCGCCCGCTTCGACCTGGTGCTGGAGTTCGCGCCGCGCGCCGACGGCGGACACGAGCTGACGGTCGAGTACAACACCGACCTGTTCGACGCGACGACCGTGGCCCGGATGGCCCGGCAACTGCGCCACCTGCTCGAAGGGATGGCGAACGGCCCGCAGCGGACGCTGGCCGACCTCCCGCTGCTCTCCGACGACGAGCGGCGGGTGCTCCTGGACTCCTGGAACCCGCCCGCGTCGGCCGGGGACCCGGCCGCCGGCACCGCGCTCCCCGCGCTCTTCGAGGAGCAGGTGGCCAGGACGCCCGACCGGACCGCCGTCATCTGCGGCGACGCCCGGCTGGACTACGCCGGCCTGAACCGGCGCGCCAACCGTCTGGCCCGTCTGCTCGCGGCGCGCGGCGCGGGACCGGAGTCCCTGGTGGCGCTGTGCCTGCCGCGCACCACCGGCCTGCTGCCGGTGCTGTGGGCCGTCCTGAAGTCGGGCGCCGGCTACCTGCCCGTCGACCCCGCCTACCCGGCCGAGCGCATCCGCTTCATGCTCACCGACGCGACCCCCGCCCTCGTCCTCGCCACCCGGGAGACCGCGCACGCGCTGCCCGAGGACTGCCGGCCGCTGCTGCTGGAGGACGTGGCCCCCTTCGTCACCGGCACAACCGATGAAACCGACGTCACGGCGGGCACCGCGGCGGACCTCGCGGACCCGGCCGGTGCCGACGCCGACCGCACAGAGGCCGACCGCACAGAGGCCGATCTCACCGACGCCGACCGCACCGCACCGCTCCACCCGTCGCACCCCGCCTACGTCATCTACACCTCCGGCTCCACCGGCCGGCCCAAGGGGGTGGTCGTCACCCACCGCAGCGTGGCCGCGCTGGCCGCCTGGGCCCGGGACACGTTCGGGGCGCGCGGCTTCGACCACGTCGTCGCCTCCACCTCCCTCAACTTCGACGTGTCCGTCTTCGAGCTGCTGTGCCCCCTGCTGGCCGGCGGCAGCGTCGAGGTCGTCGCCGACCTCACCGCTCTGGCCGACCTCCCCGCCCCCGCCGACGGCTCGGGCCCGCGCCGGGCCGGACTGCTCAGCGGCGTGCCGTCCGCGCTGTCCCGGATGTTCGGCGGCGCCGGCGCCCTGGAGGCGGACACCGTCGTCCTGGCCGGGGAGGCGCTGCCGGCCCGCACCGTCCGCGACATCCGCGACGCCATGCCCGCGGCCGAGGTGGCGAACATCTACGGCCCCACCGAGGCCACCGTCTACGCCACCGCCTGGTTCGCCGGCGGCACCGTCCCCGACCAGGCCCCGCCCATAGGGCGCCCCGTCGCCCGCACCCGCGCCTACGTCCTGGACCGCCTGCTGCGCCCCCAGCCGCCGGGTGTCACCGGCGAGTTGTACCTCGGCGGCGGAGGACTCGCCCGCGGGTACCTGCACCGCCCCGGCCTGACCGCCGCCCGCTTCGTCGCCGACCCGTTCGGCGCTCCCGGGGAACGCATGTACCGCACGGGCGACCTGGTGCGCTGGAGCGCCGACGGCCAGCTCCAGTACCTCGGCCGCGTCGACCAGCAGGTCAAGGTGCGCGGCTTCCGCATAGAGCTGGGCGAGGTCGAGGAGGCGCTGCGCAACTGCGCGGGCGTCGCCGAGGCCGCCGCCACGGTCCGTGACGGCGACGGCCACCGCCGCCTCGCCGGATACGTCGTCCCCGCCCCCGGCGCCACGGTGGAGCCCGAGGCCGTACGCCGGGCACTCGGGCGCACCCTGCCCGACTACATGGTCCCCTCGGCCGTCGTGGTGCTGCCCGCCCTGCCGCTCAACCCCAACGGCAAACTGGACCGCGGCCGGCTCCCCGACCCGGCGCCCGCCGAACGCGCCACCCGCCACGTCGCGCCCCGCACCGCCACCGAACGGGCCCTGGCCGCCATCTGGGCCGGCGTACTGCAGGTCGAGCGGGTCGGCGCGGACGACAACTTCTTCGCGCTGGGCGGCGACTCCATCCTCAGCATCCAGGTCGTGGCCCAGGCCCGGCAGGCGGGCCTGACGATCAGCTCGCGGGACCTCTACCAGCACCAGACGCTCGCCGCCCTGGCCCGCCGCGCCGACGAGAGCGGCAGCTTGCGCGGAGCCGCCCCGGCCGCCCCCGTCGAGGCCACCGGCACCGCGCCGCTGACCCCCATCCAGCACTGGCTCCTCGACAGCGCCGCCGAACGGGCCGGGCACTTCGCCCAGACGCTGTCGCTGGAACTGCCCGCCGACATCGACGAGAGCGCGCTCCAGGCCGCCCTGGACGACGTGGTCGCCCACCACGACGCGCTGCGGTCCCGGTTCCTCGCCGACGAGGCGGGCGTCCGGTGGCTCATCGACGGCCCGGCCGCGCGCTGCCGCCTCACCCGCCACACCGGCCCGGACACCGACACCCCGCACCTTGGCCGGTACGACCTGGAGCACGGCCCGCTGCTGCGTGCCGTCCTGCACGACCGGGGCGACGGACGGCCGCCCGTGCTGCACCTGTCCGTCCACCACCTCGTCGTGGACGGCGTCTCCTGGCGCCTGCTCCTGGAAGACCTCGAACACGCCTACCGCGCCCGCCGCGAGGGCCGGGACGGCGCGACCGCGCTGCCCCGCAAGTCCGCCCCGCTGCGGCAGTGGGCCGAGCGTCTGGCCGCGCACACCGCCGCCGGCGGCTTCGCCGCGGAGAAGGCGTACTGGACCCGGCAGACAGAGGGCGCGCGGGCGGCCCTTCCCACGGACCGGGAGGGCGCCAACACCTACGCCTCCCAGCGCTCGGTCACGGTGCGGATCGGCGCCGAGGACACCGCCCTGCTGCTGCGGACCCTCCCGGAGACCTACCGCACCCGGGCCAACGACGTCCTGCTCGCCGCGCTCGGCCGGGTGCTGTGCGACTGGAGCGGCCACGAGCGGGTCCTGGTCGACGTGGAAGGACACGGCCGCGAGGACCTGTTCGCCGACGTCGACACCAGCCGCACCGTCGGCTGGTTCACCACCCGCCACCCCGTCGCCCTGGCCGTCCCGCCCGAGAAGGACTGGGACGGCGTGCTCAAGCAGGTCAAGGAACACCTGCGCGCCGTACCCCGGCACGGCATCGGCCACGGCGCGCTGACCCTGCCGGGCCGTGACGGCGCACCGCTCCCGGCGACCAGCGCGCAGATCAGCTTCAACTACCTCGGCCGGTTCGGCCTGTCCGAGACCTCCGAGGAGGGGCTGTTCCGCGGACTGGCCCGCCCGCTGGAACTGGACGCCGACCCCGCGTCGACGCGCCCGCACCCCCTGGAGGTGGTGGGGCGGCTCGACGGCGACAGCCTGGAGTTCACCTGGTTCTACTCCGACCGGATGCACCGGCCGGCGACCGTCGCGGACCTCGCGGAGCGCTACGCCGGCGCGCTGGCCGGTCTCGCCCGGCACGCGGCCCGTCCCGGCGCGGCCGGACGCACCCCCTCCGACTTCCCGCTGGCCCGGCTCGACCAGTCCCAGGTCGACCGCGTCGCGGGGGAGGACCCGGCCGGCTTGGAGGACGTCCACCCGCTCACGCCCACCCAGGCCGGCATGCTCTTCCACCGGCTCTCCCAGGCCGACCGCGGCGTGTACTTCCAGCAGTTGACGTTCGTCCTGGACGGCGTGCCCGACCCGGCGGTGCTGGCCGACGCCTGGCAGCGGGTCACCGACCGCACCCCGGTGCTGCGCGCACGGGTCGTGTGGGAGGACGTGCCCGAGCCGCTGCTCGCGGTGCACCGCCGGGCCGCCGTACCGGTGGAGTTCGCCGACTGGCGCGGCATGACCACCGCCGAGCAGGACGAGCGGCTGCGCGACCTGCTGGAGGGCGACCGCGCCCGGGGCGTGGACCTGACCCGCGCCCCGCTCCAGCGCCTGGTGCTGGCCCGGGTCAGCGACGGCGCGGTGCGCGTCGTGTGGTCCTTCGACCACCTGATCCTGGACGGCTGGAGCCTGTTCCAGGTGCTGTCCGACGTGTTCGCCTGTCACGCGGGCCTGTCCGGCATCGCACATCCGGTGCTGCCCGAGCGCCGCCCGTTCCGCGACTACGTCGCCTGGCTGCGCGAGCACACCGAGGCGGCCGACGGCGAACGGCACTGGCGGGCCCGGCTGAACGGGCTGGCCGAGACCACCGCCCTGCCCTTCGACCGCGAGCCCCGCGAGAGCCACCGCGCGGAGTCCACGGCGGCGGTCCGCGTCACCCTGCCCGAGGCCGTCACCAAGTCGCTGCTGGACGTGGCGAGGACGGCGGGCCTGACGGTCAACACCCTCGTCCAGGGCGCCTGGGCGGTGCTGATGAGCCGTCAGGCCGGCCGCGACGAGGTGGTGTTCGGCACCACCGTGTCCGGACGGCCGCCCGAGCTGTTCGGCGCCGACGCCATCACCGGCCTGTTCATCGCCACCCTGCCCACCCGCGTACGGGTGCCGCGCGACGAGCCGCTGCTCACCTGGCTGGCCCGGCTCCAGCAGGAGCAGAGCGAGGACCGGCGCCACGACCACGTGCCGCTGCACCGGATGACCGCGTACACCGACCTGCCCGAGCGCGCCGCCCTGTTCGACAGCATCGTCGTCTTCGAGAACTACCCGGTGGACGACGACCTCGCCGCCGCGCACGGCCTGCGGCTGACCGGCCTGGAGGGGATCGAGACCACCAACTACCCGCTCAGCCTGGTCGCCTACCCCGGCCCCGAACTCACCCTGCGGCTCGGCTACGACCCGGACCTCTTCGACACCGCCACGATCGAGCGGATGGCCGAGTACCTCACCGTCCTGCTGGAGGGGTTCGCCGCCGCCCCGCGGTCCGTCCCCGCCCGGCTGTCCCTGCTGACGGCCGCCCGCCGCGAGCAGGTGCTGCACACCTGGAACGACACGGCCACCGGCACTCCCGTCACGACCACCGCGGACCTCTTCGCCGCGCAGGTGGAACGCACCCCCGACGCCGTGGCCCTGATCGCCGGCGGCGAGCGGCTGACCTACCGTGACCTCGACACCCGGGCGACCGCCCTGGCCGGCCGGCTGGCCGCGCTCGGGGTGCGCCCGGAGGTCGCCGTCGGGGTGCTCATGGACCGCTCCACCGCCCTGGTCGTCACCCAGCTCGCGCTGGCCCGCCTCGGCGGCGTGTACGTCCCGCTCGACGGCCGGGCCCCCGGGGACCGGCTGCGCACCATGCTCGCGGAGGCCGGCGCCGGCCTGCTGCTCACGGACGCCGAGTGGCACGGGACCGCCGCGGACCTCCTCCCCGAGGGACACGTCCTGCGCCCGGACCTGGAGACCGACGGGCCCACCGCGGACCTCGCCACCGTGCCGCGCGTGCACCCGGAGAACGTCCAGTACCTCATGTTCACCTCCGGCTCCACCGGCAGTCCCAAGGGCGTGGCGGCACGGCAGCGGGACGTCGCCGCCCTCGCCCTGGACCGTGCCTTCGCGAGCCACGACCGCGTCCTCGTGCACTCGCCGCACGCCTTCGACGCGTCCACCTACGAGCTGTGGGTGCCCCTGCTGCGCGGCGGCACGGCCGTCCTGGCCCCGCCGGGAGAGCTGGACGCCGCCGCCGTACGCCACGCGATCACCGAACAGGGCGTCGGGGTCGTGTTCTTGACGATCGGCCTGTTCCGCCTGTTCGCCCAGGAGGACCCCGCCTGCCTGCGCGGCGCCCGCGAGGTGTGGACCGGCGGCGAGGCCGTGCCCGGCGCCGCCGTACGACGGGTGCTGGACGCCTGCCCCGACCTCACCGTCGTCGACGTGTACGGCCCCACCGAGACCACCGCCTTCGCCACCCGCCGGCCCTTCCGCGCCGGTGACGTCCTGCCCGCGGCGCTGCCCATCGGCCGCCCCCTGGACGACACCCGCGCCTACGTCCTGGACGACGCCCTCCAGCCGCAACCACCTGGTGTACCAGGGGAGTTGTACCTCGCCGGCGCCGGGCTGGCCCGCGGTTACACCGGCCGCCCCGGCGCCACCGCGGCCCGCTACCTCGCGGACCCCTACGGACCGCCCGGCGAACGGATGTACCGCACCGGTGACATCGTGCGCTGGAGCGCCGACGGCGACCTGCACTTCGTGGGACGCTCCGACGACCAGATCAAGATCCGCGGCTTCCGCGTCGAGCCCGCCGAGATCGAGGCCCGGCTCACCGCCCACCCGGCGGTCGCCGAGGCGGTGGTGTCGGTGTCCCGGCACGAGGGACGCAAGCGCCTGGTCGCGCACCTGGTGCCGGCCGTCGGCGCCGCCGTGCCGCAGACGGCCGAGCTGCGCGCCCACGTGGCCGCGGAACTGCCCGACTACATGGTCCCGGCCGCGTTCGTCCCGCTCGCCGAGCTGCCCCTGACCACGAACGGCAAGCTCGACCGGCGCAAGCTGCCCGCACCCGAGTGGTCGGCGGCGGCCGACACCGCCTACCGCGCCCCGCGCACCGGCGCCGAGCAGGTGCTCGCCGGTATCTGGGCCGACCTGCTGGGCGTGGAACGGGTCGGCGTCGACGACCACTTCTTCATGCTGGGCGGCGACTCGATCGTCAGCATCCAGGTCGTCTCCCGGGCCCGCACCGCCGGGCTCGCGCTGACTCCGCGGGACCTGTTCCGCCACCCCACGCTCGCCGCCCTGGCCGCCGCCTCGACGGGCGCCGCCGCGACCGTCGCGGGCACCGGCACGGTCGCGGGCGAAGTGCCCCTCACCCCGATCCAGCACTGGTTCCTCGACGCCGAGCCGCCACGCCCGGAGTACTTCAACCAGTCGGTGGTCGTCGAGACCGGCGACGACGTCGACCCCGCCGCCCTGCACGCCGCCCTGGCCGCGCTGTGGACCCACCACGACGCCCTGCGCGCCCGGTTCGCCCGCGCCGCCGACGGCAGTTGGCGCCAGGAGTACACCGCCGCGGACACCGAGGTGCCGGAGCTGCTGCGCACGCACGACCTGAGGGGCCAGGACGCCGGCACCGCCGCACGGGCCGAGGCCCGCCTCACCCACGAGGCGCACACCGGCTTCCGGCTGGACACCGGGCCGCTGATCGCCGCGCGCCTGTTCACCGGCGGCAACCGGCCCCCCCGCCTGCTGCTGACGGCCCATCACCTCATCGTCGACGGCGTCTCCTGGCGGATTCTGCTGGAGGACCTGGAGACCGCCTACCGCCAGGCCAGGAGCGGCGAGCCGGTCCGACTGCCGCAGCGCACCACGTCCGTGCGGGAGTGGGTGCGGCGGCTCACCGCACGCACCGGCGAGGCCGGCCTCACCGCACAGCGCGCCTACTGGGCCGACGTCTCCCGGCACTGCGCCGAACCCCTGCCGGTGGACCTCGACGGCGGCAACACCGCCGCCGACCTGCGCGCCGTGACCGTACGCCTCGACCGGCGGCGCACCGAGAGCCTCCTGCGCGAGGTCCCCGGCGTGTACCGCACCCGCGTCGACGACGTCCTGCTCACCGCCCTCGGCCGCGTCCTGGCCGACTGGACCGGCCGGAGCACCGTCGCCGTGGGGCTGGAGGGACACGGCCGCGAGGACCGGCACTTCGACGACCTCGACCTGTCCCGCACGGTCGGCTGGTTCACCAGCCTCTTCCCGGTCGCCCTCGACCTGCCCGACGGCGACTGGGGCGCCGCGCTGAAGGCCGTGAAGGAACAGCTCCGGGCCGTGCCCGACCGGGGGATCGGCTACGGCGCCCTGCGCCACCTCGCGGGCGACCAGGGGTTCGCCGGTGCGCCGCTGCCCGGCATCAGCTTCAACTACCTGGGCCGCTTCGACTGGTCCGCCGCCGACGCCGAGCTGGTCCGGGCCGTGCCCGGCGGCCTGGACGGCGCGGAGGACCCCGGCGCGCCGCGCCCGCACCTGCTGGACGTGGTGGCCCGGATCGAGGACGACGAGCTGGAGATCACCTGGCACTACAGCGGCGGCCGCCACCGCGAGGAGACCGTCGCCTCCCTCGCCGGGGGCCTGCTGCGCTCCCTGGAGGAGATCGTCGCGCACTGCGCCGCCCCGGGGGCCGGCGGCCGCACCCCCTCGGACTTCCCGCTGGCCCGGCTCGACCAGGCCGCCGTGGACCGGGTCGTGGGCGACGGCCGCGGCGTCGAGGACGTGTACCCGCTGACCCCGATGCAGGCGGGCATGCTGTTCCACAGCCTGATGGACCCGCAGGGCCGCACCTACGTCAACCAGGTGCAGGTCGTCCTGCACGGCGTCACCGACCCGCACGCCCTCGCCGGGGCGTGGCAGGACACGGCGGACGCCAACGCGATCCTGCGCACCCGCCTGGTGTGGCAGGAGACCGCCGAACCCCTCCAGGTGGTGGAGAAGCGGGCCGCCGTTCCGGTCACCCACCACGACTGGACCGGCCGGCCCCCCGAGTGGTGCGCACGCGAGACGGAGGCGCTGCTGGCCGCCGACCGCGAGGCGGGCGTCGACCTCGGGACGGCCCCGCTGATGCGGCTCGCCCTGATCCGGCTGGCCCCCGACCGGGTACGCATGGTGTGGACGTTCCACCACGTGCTGCTCGACGGCTGGAGCGCCGCCCAGGTGTTCGACGAGGTGTGCGAGCGGTACGCGGCCCGCACCGCCGGCCGCCGCCCGCGGGTGCCCGACCGGGCCCGCTTCGCCCGCTACCTGGAGTGGCTGGCCGCCCAGGACACCGCTCGGGCGGAACAGCACTGGCGCGACACCCTCGCCGGGTTCGCCGTGCCCACCGAACTGCCCCGCGACCGGCGCTCGGCCGGCACCCACGGCGCGTCCTCGTCGGGCACCGTGCGGGTGGTCCTCGGCAAGGAGGTGTCGGCGAGGCTGAGGGACACCGCCCAGCGGGCCGGGCTGACCGTCAACACGGTGCTCCAGGGCGCCTGGGGCCTGCTGCTGCACCACTACGGCGGCGGCGACGACGTCGTCTTCGGCACGACGGTGTCCGGCCGCCCGGCCGAACTGCCCGGCGTCACCACGATGGTGGGCCTGTTCATCAACACCCTGCCCACCCGGCTGCGCGTCGACCGGCGGCGCCCCCTGCTGGAGTGGCTGCGCGAACTGCAGGCCGCCCAGTCCGAGTCGCGCCGCCACGACTTCGTCTCCCTCGCCCAGCTCCAGTCCTGGAGCGAGGTCCCCGGCGGCACCGGCCTGTTCGACAGCATCGTCGTCTTCGAGAACTACCCGTTCGACGCGGGCGCCCTGGCCCGGCACGGACTCGCCGTCGAGCAGGAACGCGACGTCGAGCCGACCAGCTACGCGCTCAGCGTGGTCGTCGCCCCCGGCGACGACGTCACCGTGAGCCTCGACTACGACCCGGCCGCCTTCGACGCGGCCACCGTCGAGGGGATCGGCGCGAGCCTGCGCACCCTGCTGGCCCAGTTCGCCGCCGACGCCGACCGCAGGTTGGCCGACCTGACCCCCCTCGGACCGGCCGACGGACGCCGCCTGGTGGACCGCCTCGCCGGACCGGGGGCGCGGCTCCCGCGGCGCACCCTCCCGGACGCCTTCGCGGACCAGGTCGCCCGCACCCCCGACGCGCTCGCCGTCAGCTCCGGCCCCGACCACCTGACGTACCGTCAGCTCGACCAGCGCGCCAACCGGCTCGCCCGCCTGCTGATCGAGGCCGGCGCCGGACCGGAGCGGTTCGTCGCCCTGGCCCTGCCCCGCACCGCCGACCTGATCGTGGCGCTCCTCGCGGTCCTCAAGAGCGGCGCCGCCTACCTGCCGGTCGACCCCGGTTACCCGGCGGAGCGCATCACGTTCCTCTTCGAGGACGTACGCCCCGACGCGGTGATCACCAGCGTGGAGATCTCCGCACGACTGCCGCAGGGCCCGTACACCCGGATCGCCCTGGACGACCCGGACCGGGCCGCCCGGCTGGCCGCCGCGTCCGCCGCGCCCGTCGGCGACGGCGAGCGGCGCGGCGGGCTGCTGCCGGACCACCCGGCCTACGTCATCCACACCTCCGGCTCCACCGGCCGGCCGAAGGGCGTCGTCGTCCCGCACGCCTCCGTGGTGGCGCTGACCGACTGGGCCGCCGCCGAGTTCGGCGGCCTCGGGCTCGCCCACGTGGTGGCGTCCACCTCGCTCAACTTCGACGTGTCGGTGTTCGAGATCTTCTCGCCGCTGCTGGCGGGCGGCCGGGTGGAGGTCGTCCGCGACCTGCTGGCCCTCGCCGAGCGGTCCGGGCCGTGGCGGGCCGGGCTGCTCAGCGCCGTGCCGTCCGCCCTCGGCCGGCTGCTGGCCGAGGACACCGCGCACGTGGGCGCCGACACCGTCGTCCTGGCCGGCGAGGCCCTGCCCGCCCGCGCCGTCCAGCAGGTGCGGGCGGCGGTCCCCGGCTGCCGGGTGATGAACATCTACGGCCCCACCGAGGCCACCGTCTACGCCACCGCCTTCACCTGCGACCCGGCCGACCCCGACCGGGTGCCGCCCATCGGCCGGCCCGTCGGCGGCGCCCGCGCCTACGTCCTCGACGCCCGCCTGCGGCCCGTGCCCGTCGGGGCGCCCGGCGAGCTGTACCTCGCCGGCACCGGGGTGGCCCGCGGCTACCTGAACCGGCCCGGCCTGACCGCCGGCCGCTTCCTCGCCGACCCCTTCGGCCCGCCCGGCAGCCGCATGTACCGCACCGGCGACCTGGTCCGCTGGAGTGCCGACGGCGACCTGCTGTACCTCGGCCGGACCGACGACCAGGTGAAGGTGCGCGGCTTCCGCATCGAACTCGGCGAGCTGGAGGCCGCGCTGGCCCGGCACCCGCAGGTCGCCGCGGCAGCTTCCCGCGTCGTCGAGCACGACGGCCACAAACGCCTCGTCGGATACGCCGTGCCCCGCGCCGGCGACCTCCCGGCACCGGCCGAGCTGCGCGCGTTCCTCGCCCGCACCCTGCCCGACCACCTGGTCCCCGCGGCCGTGGTGCCCCTGGGGCAACTGCCGCTGGGCGCCACCGGCAAGCTGGACCGGCGCGCCCTGCCCGAACCGGTGTGGTCCGCCGCCGTCACCCCGCAGGACACCCGCCCGCCGAGCACCGCCACCGAGCAGACGCTCGCCGCGATCTGGGCGCAGGTGCTCGGGGTGCCCGAAGTGGGCGCCACGGACAACTACTTCGCGCTCGGCGGGGACTCCATCCTCGGCATCCAGATCGTCTCCGCGGCCCGCCGCGCCGGGATCACCCTGACACCCCGTCACCTGTTCGCCCACCAGACGATCGCCGAGCTGGCCGCCGCGGTCGACACCGCACCGGCCGGCCCCGCGACCGCCACGGCCGACCAGGGCCCGGTCGTCGGCGACGTCCCCCTCACCCCCGTACAGCACTGGCTGTTCGACACCCTCACCGGTGACCCGGCGCGCTTCACCCAGGCCGTCTCCTTCGAGGTGGCGCCCGACACCGACGAGGCGCTGCTGCGCGCCGCCCTCGCGGCGGTCCTGGAGCAGCACGACGCGCTGCGCATGCGCTACGAGCCCCCGGGCGGCGACGGCCGGTGGCGGCAGACGGGCGCCCCGCCCGGCGCCGCCCCCCACCTGGAGGTGCACCGCGCCCCGGAGGAACCGGCCGACGTGGCCGCCGGGTTGTGCTCCGCGTTCGACCTGGCCGGCGGGCCGCTGCTGAAGGCCGCCCTGTGCCACCGGGACGGCGGCCGGCCGTCCGTCCTCCTGCTGGCCGCCCACCACCTGGTCGTCGACGCGGTGTCCTGGCGCGTGATCCTCGAAGACCTGGAGGCGGCCCACCGGGCGCTGAGCGCCGGCGAGGCCCCCGACCTGGGAGCGAAGACCACGTCCTTCCGCGACTGGGCCCGGCGCCTGGCCGGGTACACCGCCGGCGGCGGCTTCGACGACGAGGTCGCCCACTGGAGCGCCCTGCACCCCACCGGCCTGCCGGCCGACCTCCCCGGCGGCAACACCGCCGCCGACGAGGAGACCGTGACCGTGGGCCTGGGCGCCGAGGAGACCCGGCGCCTGCTGACGGAGGTGCCCGACGCCTACCGCACCCGCGTCAACGACGTCCTGCTGTGCGCGCTCGGCCGGGTCCTCGCCCGCTGGACGGAACAGGACCGGGTGGTGGTCGCGCTGGAGGGACACGGCCGCGAGGACCTCTTCGAGGGCGTCGACCTCTCCCGCACCGTCGGCTGGTTCACCACCATGTACCCCGTCGGCCTCGACGTGCCCCGCGACGCCGGCCTCGGCACCGCGCTCAAGACCGTCAAGGAGAACCTGCGGGCCGTACCGCGCGGGGGAGTGGGCTACGGCGCGCTGCGGCACCTGCACCCGACGGCGGGAGCCGCGCTGCCCGCCCTGCCGCAGATCGGCTTCAACTACCTCGGCCGGCAGGACCGGGACGCGGCCGGGGACGGTCTGCTGCGGGCGCCCCACGAGGGACTGACCGGCGGCATGGACCGCTCGGCGCAGCGGCCCCACCTCATCGACGTGCTCGGCCGGGTCACCGGCCGGCGCCTCGAGTTCACCTGGTCGTACTCCCGCGCGGTGCACCGGCCGGAGACGGTCGCCCGCCTGGCCGAGGAGACGGCGGAGGAACTGCGCCGGATCGTCGCGCACTGCGCCGGGCCCGGCGCGGGCGGCCGCACCCCGTCCGACTTCCCGCTGGCCGCTCTGGACCAGGCCGCCGTCGACCGGCTCGCCGGCGACGGCCGGGACGTGACGGACGTCTACCCGCTCACCCCCACCCAGACCGGCATGGTCGTGCACGGCATGGACGAGCCCGGCGAGGGCCTGTACGTCGAGCAGATCACCTTCGTCGCCGACGGCGTGCGCGACCCCGCGCTGCTCGCGGACGCCTGGCAGCACGTCGTGGACGCCACGCCCGTGCTGCGCACCGCCGTCGCCCTGACCGGGGTCCCGGTGCCGCTGCAGACCGTGCACCGCCACGTGGCCCTGCCCGTCGCCCGGCTCGACTGGAGCGGCCTCGGCCCGGCGGAGCGGGAGGGCGCACTGCGCCGCCTGCTCGACGAGGACCGCGCCCGCGGCATCGACCTGGGCCGCCCCCCGCTGCTGCGCGTCACCCTGATCCGGCTCGGCCCGGACGAGGTCCGCGTGGTGTGGACCTTCCACCACGTCCTGCTGGACGGCTGGAGCGTCTTCCACGTGCTGTCCGACGTCCTCCAGGCGCACGCCGCGCTCGCCGCCGGCACCGAGCCGCGCCTCCCGGCCCGGCGGCCCTTCGCGGACTACGCCGCCTGGCTGGCCGGCCGGGACGGCGCCGCCGCCGAGGAGCACTGGAAGGCCGCCCTCGCCGGGTACGCCGCACCGACCCCGCTGCCGTACGACCGCAGGCCCGCCCCGGGCGCCGCCGCCCGGTCGGGCACCTGGCTGTCGCGGCGGCTCGACGCGGCCGGCACCGCCCGGCTGACCGGCTTCGCCCGCCGCCACCGGCTCACCCTCAACACCCTCGTCCAGGGCGCCTGGGCGCTGCTGCTGGCGCGCTCCGGCGGCGAGCGGGACGTGTGCTTCGGCACCACGGTCTCCGGGCGGCCCGCCGACCTGCCGGGCGCGGACACCATCACCGGCCTGTTCATCACCACCCTGCCCGCGCGGATCACCGTGGACGAGTCCACGCCGTGCCCCGCCTGGCTGCGCGAGTTGCAGGCCGCCCGCGCCGAGGACCGGCGCTTCGACCACGTACCGCTCACGGACCTCCACCAGTGGAGCGGACTGCCCGCCGGCACGCCGCTGTTCGACAGCCTGCTGGTGTTCGAGAACTACCCGGTCGGGGACGCCACCGCCGGTGCGCACGGCGTGCGCGTGCACGGCCTCGACGCCCGCGAGGCGACCAACTACCCGCTCACCGTGGTGATCTCGCCCGGCGACGAGCTGACCGTGGAACTGGGCCACGACCCGCGGTACTTCGACGAGGCCACCGCCGACGCCCTGGCCGCCCGGCTGATGCACACCCTGACCGCCCTGGCCGCCTCCGGTGACGAGCAGCCGCTGCGGGCGGTGGACGTACTGCCGCCCGCCGAACGCGACAGGCTGCTGCACGGGCCCGCCCGCCCGCAGCAGGCGCCGCCGCCCCCCGCGACGCTGCCCGCGCTGATCGAGGCCGCCGTCGACCGGTGGCCCGGCGAACCCGCCCTCGACACGGGGCGGTCCACGCTCACCTTCGCTCGGGCGGAGGCCCGCGCCAACCGGCTGGCGCACCGGCTCATCGCCCGCGGGGCGGGGCCCGGTGACATCGTCGCGCTGGTCCTGCCGCGCTCGGCCGACATGGTCCTCGCCCAGCTCGCCGTGGCCAAGGCGGGCGCCGCGTTCCTCCCGGTGGACCCCGGCTACCCGGCCGAGCGGGTCGCGCTGATGCTGCGCGACGCGCGGCCCGCCGTCACCCTGACCGCCGAGGAGGTCGCCGGACTGCTCGCCGCACCGCCCGACGGCACGCCGGACCACCGCCCCGCCGACCCCGACCGCGTCCGCCCGCTGCACCTCGACGACCCGGCGTACGTCATCTACACCTCCGGCTCCACCGGCACCCCCAAGGGCGTCGTCGTCACCCACCGGGGACTGGCCGCGTTCGCCGCCGCCGAGGCCGCGCACTACCAGGTCGGCGCCGGGGACCGGGTGCTGGCCTTCGCCACGCCCAGCTTCGACGCCTCCGTACTGGAGCTGTGCATGTCGCTGCCGCACGGCGCGGCTCTCGTCGTACCGCCGCCCGGACCGCTGCTCGGCGACGAACTCGCCGGCGTCCTGCGCGACGCGCGCATCACCCACACCCTGCTGCCGCCCGCCGCGCTCGCCACCCTCCCGCCGGACACCCCCGGCACCCTGCCCGACCTGCACACCCTGATCGTCGGCGCCGACGCCTGCCGGGCCGAACTGGTCGCCCGCTGGGCACCCCACCACCGCATGATCAACTCGTACGGGCCCACCGAGGCCACCGTCGTCGCCACCTGGTCCGACCCGCTGACACCGGACGGCGAGGCCCCGCCCGTCGGCCGCGCCCTGCCCGCCACCGCCGTCTACGTCCTGGACGCCGGCCTGCGCCCCGTCCCCGACGGAGTGCCCGGCGAACTGTGGCTCGCCGGACCGGCCCTGGCCCGCGGCTACCTCGGCCGCCCCGGCCTGACGGCGACCCGCTTCACCGCCGACCCGTTCGGACCGCCCGGCGCCCGCATGTACCGCACCGGCGACCTGGTCCGCCGCGACACCCGTGGCGAACTGCACTACCTCGGCCGTACCGACCACCAGCTCAAGCTGCGCGGTCACCGCATCGAGGCCGGCGAGGTGGAGGCGACCCTGGTGCGCCACCCGGCCGTCCTGGACGCCGTGGTGAGCGTGCGGGAGGACGAGCCGGGGCTGCCGCGCCTGGTGGCCCACGTGCTCGTCGCCCCCGGCGCCGAACCGCCCGCCGGCGCCGACCTGCGGGCCCTCGCCGCCCGCACCCTGCCCGGCCCCATGGTGCCCTCGGCGTTCGTGCCGATGGACCGCTTCCCGCTCACCGAGAACGGCAAGACGGACCGGTCCGCGCTGCCCGCCCCCGCCCCGGAGACCCGGCGGCCCGACGCCGCGCACGTACCGCCCCGCACCCCCACCGAGGAGGCCGTCGCCGCCCTGTGGGAGGAGGCCCTGGAGACCACCGTGGGAGCCGAGGACGACTTCTTCGCCCTGGGCGGCGACTCCCTGCGCGCCCTGCTCATCGCCTCCCGCGCCAACGACGCCTTCGGCGTGCACCTCACGCCCCGCGACGTCCTGGTCAACCGCACCGTCGCCGCCCTGGCGGACCTGGTGGAGGAACAGGTGCTGAGCGAACTCGAAGACGCCGCACGCGGCGACAGCGACCACGAAGAACGGTGAGGACCGGACGACCATGACGTCTTCGAAGCGAAACCGTGCCGAGGCCCTCCCGCAGGACCTCCAGGAAGCACTCCGTCGCCGGCTGGCCGGACGGGCCGCCGCGGGCGCCCCCGGCGCCGCCCGGCAGGCCGTCCCGCGCGCCGACCGCACCCGCCCGCTGCCGCTGTCCTTCGCCCAGCAGCGCCTGTGGTTCCTGGACCGGCTGCGCCCCGGCGACCCGCGCTACAACAGCGCCGTCGCGCTGCGCCTGACCGGCGCCCTCGACCGCGCCGCCCTGGCCGCCGCGCTGGAGCACGTGGTGGCGCGGCACGAGGCGCTGCGCACCACGTTCGAGGAGCACGACGGCACCCCCGCGCAGACCGTGCACCCCGCCGGACCGCTCCCGCTGCCCGTGCGCGACCTCACGGGAGCGGCCGGAGCCGACCTGGAGGCGGCGCTGCTCGCCGAGTACGAGCGGCCCTTCGACCTGGCGGCCGGGCCGCTGCTGCGCGCCCTGCTCCTGCGGGAGTCCCCCGACGCGCACGTCCTGCTGCTGACGGCCCACCACATCGTCACCGACGGCTGGTCCATGGGCGTCGTGCTCGATGAGCTGTGCACCGCCTACGACGCCCTCGTCCAGGGCGCGAGCCCCGCGCCGGCGCCGGTGGCCACGCAGTACCCGGACTTCGCCGTCTGGCAGCGCGAGCAGCTCTCCGGGGCCCGGCTGGAACGCCACCTGGCGTACTGGAAGGAGCACCTGTCCGGGGCGGTCGCCCCCGAACTGCCGCTGGACCGGCCCCGCCGGGGCGAGGAGTCCGGCGCGGGCGCGGTGCACACCTTCACCGTCCCCGCCGCCACCACCGTCCGCCTGAGGCAGCTCGCGGCCGACCGGCACACCACCCTGTTCACCGCCCTGGTCGCCGCCTGCCAGGCCCTGCTGGCCCGCTGGTCCGGACAGGACGACATCACCGTCGGCTCGCTCACCCCCGGGCGCGGCCGCACCGACCTGGAGCGGGCCGTCGGGTTCTTCGTCAACACCGTCGCGCTGCGCACCCGCGTCGGGACCGGCGACTCCTTCCGGGACCTGCTCACCGCCGCCGCGGACACCGTCAACGACGCCTTCGCCCACGGCGACACGCCGTTCGAGCGGCTGGTGGAGGCCGTCGGCGCGCCCCGCGAGGCCGGCCGCAACCCCCTGTTCGACGTGATGGTCCTGCTGCACCCGGCGCCGCCCACCGCACCCGACCCGCACGGCCTGGCCGCCTCCCCGGTAGCCGTGCCCCGGCGGGCCGCCACCTTCGACCTGAGCGTCGAGTTCGTGCCCGACGGCGACGGGCTCACCGGCCTGCTGGAGTACCGCACCGACCTGTTCGACGCGGCCACCGCCGCACGCATGGCGGACCAGCTCCTGCGCACCCTGGACGGCGCCGCCGCCGACCCCGACCGGCCGCTCGGCGCCCTGCCCCTGCTCTCGCCCGAGCAGCAGCGGCAGGTGACACACGACTGGAACGCCACCGCGCTCGCGGTCCCCGAGGAGACCCTGCCCGAGCTGTTCGCCCGGCAGGCGGCCCGCACCCCGGACGCCACCGCCCTCGTCGCCGGGGACGTACGCCTCGACTACGCGACGCTCGACGCGCACGCCGACCGCGTCGCCCGTCACCTCGTGGCGCGCGGCGCGGGCCCCGAACGCCTGGTCGCCCTCCGGCTGCCGCGCACCGCCGACATGATCGTGGCGATCCTCGCCGTCTGGAAGGCCGGCGCCGGCTACCTGCCCCTGGACCCGGCGCTGCCCGAGGACCGGGTGCGGTTCCTGCTCGACGACGCGCGCCCCGCGCTGGTCCTCGACGAGGCCGCGCTGCGGGAGGCCGGCGACGCCGGAGCCGGCGTCGAAGACGGCCCGTCGGCGCCACCGCACCCCGACACCACCGCGTACGTCATCTACACCTCCGGTTCCACCGGCCGCCCCAAGGGCGTCGCCGTGGCGCACCGGTCCCTGGCGAACCTGCTCGCGGGCCACCGCGAGGGCTTCGTCGCCGAGGCGGGCGGCGGGCCCCTGCGGGTGGCCCTCACGGCGTCGTTCTCCTTCGACACCTCGCTGGAGGGCGTGCTGCTGATGGCCGACGGCCACCCGCTGCACCTGGTCGACGAGGCGACCCGGCTGGACGCCGCCGCCCTGGTCGAGTACGTCGTCGAGCACCGCATCGACTTCCTCGACCTCACCCCCACCTACCTGAGCCAGCTCCTGCCCGCCGGGCTGCTCACCGATCCGCGCCACCACCCGCGCGTCCTGATGCTCGGCGGCGAGGCCGTCGGACCCGCCCTGTGGCGGGAGCTGGCGGCACGGCGGGACGTGGCCGCGTACAACTTCTACGGGCCCACCGAGTGCACCGTCGACGCGCTGGCCTGCCGAATAGCCGGCGACGGCCGGCCGACCGTGGGCCGGCCGCTGCCCAACGTGCGCGCCTACGTCCTCGACGACCGCCTGCGGCCCGTCCCGCCCGGCGTCGGCGGCGAGCTGTACCTGGCCGGGGTGCAACTGGCCCGCGGCTACAGCGGGCGGCCCGGACTGACGGCCGCCCGGTTCCTGCCCGACCCGTTCGGCCCGCCCGGCACCCGCATGTACCGCACCGGCGACCTGGCCCGCTGGAGCGCCGACGGACGCCTGGACTACCTGGGGCGCGCCGACGACCAGGTGAAGGTGCGCGGCCACCGCATCGAGCCCGGCGAGGTCGAGGCGGCCCTGACCGACCTGCCCGAGGTCGCCGCCGCCGCGGTCGTCGCCGTCACCGACCCGCACGGCCACGTCCGGCTCGCCGCCTACCTCGTCCCCGCCGACCCGGGCGCCCGGCCCGCCGCGGGCGAGGTGCGGACGGCCCTGCGGCAGGTGCTGCCCGACCACATGGTGCCGTCCTCCTTCACCGTGCTCGACGCCCTGCCGATGACCGTCAGCGGCAAGGTCGACCGGCGTGCCCTGCCCGCGCCCGACCCCGAAGGCGCCGAACGGGAACGGGAGTTCGTCGCCCCGCGCACCCCCGAGGAGGAGACCCTCGCCCGCATCTGGGCCGAGGTGCTGGGCGCGCGCCGGGTCGGCGTGACGGACAACTTCTTCGAGCTGGGCGGCGACTCCATCCTCAGCATCCAGGCCGTCTCCCGGGCCCGCGCGGCCGGGCTGCACCTGACCTCGCGGGACGTCTTCCGCCACCAGACCGTCGCCGACCTCGCCGCCGCCGCGTCCGTGCGCACCGCGCGGGAGCCCGCGCCCCGGCCGCCCGCCGCGGAGGGCCCGGCGCCGCTGACCCCCGTACAGGAGTGGTTCCTCGCCACCCACGGCCCGCTGCGGCACTTCACCATGTCGATGCTGCTGGACCTGCCGTACGACCTCGACGCCCCGGCACTGGAGCGCGCCCTGGAGGCGCTCGCCGCCCACCACCCGGCGCTGCGCACCCGGTTCGCCCGCTCGGGCGACACCTGGCGGCAGCACCCCGGCGAGGGCCCGGCCACCGGGCTGCTCACCCGCCACGACCTCTCCGGCGCCGCCGACCCGGCGGCGGAGCGCGAACGGGCCGCCGAGGCCGCCCGCGCCGCACTCGACCCCGAGACCGGCGCCCTGCTGCGCGCCGCCCTGTTCACCCGCTCCGGCGAGCGGCCCCGGCTCTTCGTCACCGCTCACCACCTGGCCGTGGACAGCGTCTCCTGGCGAATACTGCTCGCCGACCTCGCCGCGGCGTACCGGCAGGCGGCCGGGGGAGCGGCGGTCCGACTGGAGCCCGTCGCCACGCCGTTCACCGACTGGGCCGCGCACCTCGCGCGCCGGGTCCGCGACGGCGCCCTCGACGCCGACCTGCCGCACTGGACGGCCGAGGCCGCCGAGCCCCGCACCCCGCTGCCCGTGGACCGCCCCGGCACCCCGCCGGCCGGCTCGGTCCGCACCCTCGGCACCCGCGTGGACCGCGCCACCACCGAGGCGCTGCTGCGCCGGGTGCCCGCCGTCTACCGCACCCAGGTCAACGACGTGCTGCTCGGCGCGCTGAGCCGGGTCCTCGCCGACTGGACCGGCGCCGAGCGGGTGACCGTCCTGCTGGAGGGCCACGGCCGCGAGGACGACACGCTGGACCTGTCCCGCACGGTGGGCTGGTTCACCGCCCAGTACCCCGTCACCCTCGCGCCCGCCGGGCCGTCCGGCGCGCCCGACTGGGGCGCCACCCTCAAGGCGGTGAAGGAGAAGCTGCGGTCCGTGCCCCGGCACGGCCTGACGTACGAGGCCCTGGCCCGCCTCGGCTCGCCCGACCCGGCCGCCCGCGCCCTGCGGGACGTACCGCTGCCGCAGATCAGCTTCAACTACCACGGCCAGTGGGAGGCCGCCGACGGCGGCGACTTCGCCCCGGCCGGCGAGACGCCCGGCCGCGACATCGCCCCGGACACACCGCTGGACCACCTGCTGGACGTCTCCGCCGTGGTCACCGACGGCGAACTCCACCTCACCTGGCACTACAGCGACCAGGTGCACGACGAGGCCACCGTCCGCGCCCTCGCCGACGGCATGACCGGCGCGCTCGCCGCGATCACCGAGCACTGCGCCCAGCCCGGCGCGGGCGGCCGCACCCCCTCCGACTTCCCGCTGGCCCGCCTCGGCCAGGACCGCCTGGACCGCCTCGTCGGCGACGGCCGCGACGTGGAGGACGTGCTGCCGCTCACCCCGCTCCAGGAGGGCATGCTCTTCCACCGGCTGGTCGGCGGCCCCGACGACGTCTACGTCGACCAGGCCGGTCTGCTCCTCGACGGCGTCGCCGACCCGCACGCCTTCGCCGTCGCCTGGCAGCGCGTCACCGACCGCACGCCCGCCCTGCGCACCCGCGTCGTCTGGGAGGACGTGCCGGTGCCCCTCCAGGTCGTGTGCCGCGACGTACGGGTGCCGGTCACCCACCTCGACTGGCGGGAGCTGGACGAGGTGGAACGCGCCGAGCGCCTGACCCGGCTGCGCGCCGACGACCTGGCCCGGGGCATCGACCTCGCCGCGGCGCCGCTGATGCGGCTCACCCTGGTCCGGCTGCCCGACGCCCGCCTGCACCTGCTGTGGACGTCGCACCACCTCATCCTGGACGGCTGGAGCCTCGCCCAGGTGCTGACCGAGGTGTGCGAGGAGTACGCCGCGCTCACCGCGGGGACCGAGGCCCGGCCGCCGCTGCGGCGCCCCTTCGGCGACTACGTGCGCTGGCTCGCCGACCAGGACCCCGACGCCGCCCGCGCCCACTGGCAGGGCGTCCTCGCCGGGTTCGCCGAACCCACCCCGCTGCCCGCCGACCGCCCCCTGCGCGAGGCCCACCGGGCCCGCTCCGCCGCCGTGCACACGGCCGGCCTGGACGCGCAGGCGTCGGCCCGCCTCGCGCGCACCGCCCGCGAGGCCGGACTCACCCTCAACACGGTCGTCCAGGGCGCCTGGGCGCTGCTGCTGTCCCGCTACGCCGCCCAGGACGATGTGCTGTTCGGCACCACCGTCTCCGGGCGCCCCGACGACCTGCCCGGCGTCGAGTCGATGGTCGGCATGTTCATCAACACCGTGCCCGCCCGCGTCCGCGTCGACCCCGCCCGCCCCGCCGGGGACTGGCTGCGCGGGCTCCAGGACGCGCAGGCCGAGTCGAGACGGTTCGCCGCCGCCTCGCTCGCCGAGCTGACCCAGCTCAGCGACGTGCCGTCCGGCAGCCCGCTCTTCCACAGCATGGTCGCCTTCGAGAACTACCCCTTCGACGAGGCCCGCACGGCCGGGTCCGGGGTCCGCCTGGCCGACGTGTCCTCCCGCGACGCCACCAACTACCCCCTCGTCCTGCGCGCCTACCACGGCGAACGCCTCGGCTTCGACCTCGCCTACGACCCGGACCTCTTCGACGCGGCCACCGTGCACGCCCTCGCCGACCGGCTCCGCCTGCTCCTGACCGGGCTCGCCGACGGCACCGACCGGCCGCTGCGCGCCCTGGCCTGGACGACGGCCGGGGAACGACACCGCATCCTCACCGACTGGAACGGGACCGCGTCCGGCCGTCCCGCCGAGACGCTGGTGGACCTGTTCGAGGCGCAGGCCGCCCGCACTCCGGGTGCCGTCGCCGTCACCTGCGGGACCGAGCACCTGGACTACGCGGGCCTCGACGCCCGCGCCGGCCGCCTCGCCCACCGGCTCGCCGGACTCGGTGCCGGACCCGAGCGGTTCGTCGCCCTCGCGCTGCCCCGCTCCACCGACCAGGTCGTCGCGGTCCTGGCGGTGCTGAAGACCGGCGCGGCCTACCTGCCGATCGACCCGAACTCGCCCGCCGAACGCATCGCCCACCTCCTCGCCGACGCCACCCCCGTCACCCTGGTCACCACCACCGGCACCGCGGCCCGCGTCGACGGCACCGGTGTGCCCGTCGTCCTCCTCGACGCCCCGGACGAGCAGGCCGGCCTGGCCCGGCGCCCGGCGACCGGACCCGAACCGGCCCGCCGCCCCCTGCCGGAGAGCCCCGCCTACGCCATCTACACCTCCGGTTCCACCGGCCGCCCCAAGGGCGTGGTGATCCCGCACGCCAACGTGGTGCGCCTGTTCACCCGCACCCGCCCGTGGTTCGGCTTCGGCCCCGACGACGTGTGGACGCTGTTCCACTCCTACGCGTTCGACTTCTCCGTGTGGGAGCTGTGGGGCCCGCTGCTGCACGGCGGCCGGCTCGTCGTCGTGCCCGACGGGACCGCCCGCTCCCCGGAGGACTTCCTGCGGCTGCTGGCCGACGAAGGGGTCACGGTCCTCAACCAGACGCCGTCCGCGTTCTACCCGCTCGTGCGCGCCGACGCCGAACTCCCCGACACCGGTGACCGCCTCGCCCTGCGCACGGTGATCTTCGGCGGCGAGGCCCTCGACGTCGGCCGGCTCACCGACTGGTGGGCCCGCCACCCGGCCGACACCCCGCGCCTGGTCAACATGTACGGCATCACCGAGACCACCGTCCACGTCACCCACGCCCCGCTCGACCCCGCCACCGCCGCGCACGGCCCCGCCAGCCCCATCGGCGTCGCGATACCCGACCTCCGGGTGTACGTGCTCGACGCGGACCTGGCACCCCTGCCGCCGGGCGCGACCGGCGAGCTGTACGTGGCGGGGGAGGGCCTGGCCCGCGGCTACCTGGGCCGCCCCGGCCTGACCGCGACCCGGTTCCTCGCCGACCCGTTCGGCCCGGCCGGCAGCCGCATGTACCGCACCGGCGACCGGGCCAAGTGGCGGCCCGACGGCACCCTGGAGTACCTGGGCCGCGCGGACGCCCAGGTGAAGATCCGCGGCTACCGCATCGAGCCCGGCGAGATCGAGGCCGCCCTGCACGCCCACCCCGGTGTCGCCGAGGCCGCCGTCGGCGTGTTCGAGGACACCTCCGGCACCCGCCGCCTGGTGGCGCACGTCGTCGGCACCGGCGGCGCGACACCCCCGGCGGCCGAACTCCGCGCCCACCTGGAGCGGCTGCTGCCCGCCCACATGGTGCCCGCCGCCTACGTCCCGATGGACGCCCTCCCGCTCACCGTCAACGGCAAGCTCGACCGCCGCGCCCTGCCCGCCCCGACGGCGGACGGATACGCCGCCGACACCGCCCGGACCGCACCGCGCACCCCCGCCGAACGGGCCGTCGCCGCCGCCTGGTCGGACGTCCTCGGCGTCGAGGAGGTGTTCGCCGGGGACGACTTCTTCGCACTCGGCGGCGACTCCATCCTCGCCGTCCGCGTCACCGCGCGGCTGCGCGCCGCGTTCGGCCCCGAGGTGTCCCCGCGCGTGCTGTTCACCCACAGCACCGTGTCCGCGCTCGCCACCGAACTGGGCGAACCGGTGGGCGAGGTCCCCGCCGCGCCCGCCGACGCGATCCCGGCGACCGCCCCGGGGGCCCCGGCGCCGCTGTCGTACGCCCAGCAACGCCTGTGGTTCCTCGACCGGTTCGAGCCCGGCAGCACCGAGTACACGACGCTGTCCGTGCTGCGCCTGCGCGGCCCACTGGACGAGCCGGCCCTGCGCACCGCCCTGGACGGCCTCGTCGCCCGCCACGAGGCCCTGCGCACCACCTTCGCCGAACACGACGGACAGCCCCGGCAGATCGTGCACCCGCCGCACCCGGCCGCCCTGACCGCGGACGACCTCACCGCCGCCCCCGATCCGCGGGCCGCGCTGGAGGAGCTGCTGGAACGCGAGGCCGCCACGCCCTTCGACCTGGCGGCCGGACCGCTGCTGCGCGCCCGCCTGGCCCGTACCGCACCCGACGAACACGTCCTGGCCCTCGCCGTCCACCACATCGTCACCGACGGCTGGTCGCTCGGCGTCCTCGGCCGGGACCTCGGTGAACTGTACGGGGCCGCCCGTGAAGGCCGGCGGCCCGAACTCCCCGGCCTGCCCGTGCGGTACGCCGACCACGCCGCCTGGCAGCGCGCCCGCACCGACCAGGTCGAGCGGCAACTCGCCCACTGGCGCGAGCAGCTCGCCGGCGTACCGCCGCTGGAGCTGCCGACCGACCGGCCGCGTCCCGCCGTCCGCACCCGCGACGGCGCGCTCGTGACCTTCACCCTGCCCGCCGAGCTGACCGACCGGCTGCGCGAGCGGGGCCGGGAGGCCGACGCCACCCTCTACATGACCCTGCTCGCCGGCTGCACGGTCCTGCTGTCCCGCTGGGCCGACCAGGACGACTTCGCCGTCGGAACCGTCACCGCGGGCCGCGAGCGCCCCGAACTGCACGACGTCGTCGGCATGTTCGTCAACACCCTGGTGCTGCGCAACGAGGTCCGGCCCGGCACGTCGTTCCGCGCGCTGCTCGCCCGGGTGCGCGGCACCGTCCTGGACGCCTTCGCCCACCAGGACGTGCCCTTCGAACGGCTGGTGGACGCCCTCCAGCCCGAACGGGACACCAGCCGCACCCCCCTGTTCCAGGTCATGGTCGCCCTGCACAACCTGGGCGCCGAAGCACCCGCGCTGCCCGGCCTGGACGCCGAGCCGCTGCTGCCGCCGGTCCGGCACGCCACCTTCGACCTGGCCTTCGACTTCGTGGAGGGCGACGGCGGCGTCACCGGCCACCTGGAGTACGACACCGCCCTGTTCGACGAGGACACCGTCCGCGGCCTGGCCGCCCGCCTGCGCCTGCTGCTGGAAGCGGCGGTGCGGGACCCGGACCGCGACGTCAGGGCGCTGGAGCTGATGACCGCCGACGAGCGGCGGCGGGTGCTGGAGGACGGGCGGGGAGCGCGCCTCACCGTCCCGGACACCACCTTCCCCGCCCTGTTCGAGGCCCAGGCCGCCCGTACCCCGCACGCCACCGCGCTGGTCGCCCGGGACACCACCCTCGACTTCGCCGCCCTGAACGACCGCGCGAACCGCCTCGCCCACCACCTGCTGGCCCTGGGCGCCGGCCCCGAGCGGGTGGTCGCCGTCCGACTGCCGCGCACCTCCGAACTGGTGGTCGCGGTCCTCGCCGTCGCCAAGGCCGGCGCCACCCTGCTCCACCTCGATCCCGACCTGCCCGCCCAACGCGCCGCCGGGCTTCTGGAGGACGCCGCCCCGCGCCTGGTGCTCACGACCGACACGCTGCGCGCCACCCCGTGGGACCGGCTGCCCGCCCACGACCCCACCGACCGCGACCGCCCGGCCCCGCTGCTCCCGCAGCACGCCGCCTACATGATCTACACCTCCGGCTCCACCGGCCGCCCCAAGGGCGTCGTCGTGGAACACCGCCACCTGGTGAACCTCTGCCACGACCACCGCGACGGGCTCGTCGCCCCGCACACCGCGGACGGGCGGCGGCTGCGCGCCGCGCTCAGCGCCTCGTTCTCCTTCGACACCTCCTGGGAGGGCCCGCTGCTGCTCGCCCTCGGCCAGGAGGTGCACCTCATCGACGAGGACGTGCGCCTGGACCCCGAGGCGTTCTGCGCGCAGATCGCCGAACGGAACCTGGACCTGGTCAACGTCACCCCGTCCTTCCTGCGCGAACTCCTCGCCGCGGGCCTCCTCGCCCCCGGCCGCCACCACCCCCGCGTCCTGCTCGTCGGCGGCGAGGCGACCGGCCCCGACACCTGGCGCGAGCTGTGCGCCGCCGCCGACCTCGGCGTCACCGCCTACAACATGTACGGCCCCACCGAGTGCACCGTCGACGCCACCTACGGCCGCGTCACCGACCGCCCCGACCGGCCGGTCGTCGGACGGCCCGGCGCCAACCTGCGCGCCTACGTCCTCGACGGCTCCCTGCGCCCGGTACCGCCCGGCACGCCCGGCGAGCTGTACCTCGCCGGCGCCCAGGTGGCCCGCGGCTACCTGGGCCGCCCCGGCCTGACCGCCGCCAGGTTCCTCGCCGACCCGTTCGGCGCGCCGGGGGAGCGGATGTACCGCACCGGCGACCGGGCCCGCCGCGACGCACAGGGGCTGCTGGAGTTCCTGGGCCGCGCCGACGAACAGATCAAGATCCGCGGCTTCCGCGTCGAACCCGGCGAGATCGAGGCCGCGCTGCTCGCCCACCCGGACGTCGCCGACGCCGTGGTCACGGCACGCGACCACGCGGGCCGCCTGATGCTCGTGGCCTACCTGGTGCCCGCCGGGGACACCGCACCGGCCGCCGACGCGCTGCGTCTCGCGCTGCGCCGCACCCTGCCCGACCACATGGTGCCCGCGGCGTTCGTGCCGCTGACCCGGCTCCCGCGCACCACCAGCGGCAAGACCGACCGACGCGCCCTGCCCGCCCCGCCCGCCCAGCCCGACACCACCACCGGCTACGTGGCACCCCGCCCCGGCACCGAACAGGCGCTGGCCGCGATCTGGGCCGACGTGCTGCGCGTCGAACGGGTGGGCGCACGCGACAACTTCTTCGCCCTCGGCGGCGACTCGATCCTCAGCATCCAGATCGTCTCCCGGGCCCGCCGGGCCGGTCTCGCGCTGACCACCAAGGACGTCTTCCGCCACCAGACCGTCGCCGAACTCGCCCTGCGCGTCACCGAGTCGACGCCGGTCGCCGCCGGCACGACCGCCCCCGCCGAGGCACCGCTCACGCCCATCCAGCGCTGGTACCTCGACGGCCGCGCCCCCGGCGACCCGCTGCGCTTCACCATGTCGCAGCGCCTCGAACTCGCCCCCGGCACCGACCTGCCGGCCCTGCGCACCGCCGCGGACGCCGTCGTACGCCACCACCCGGCGCTGCGCACCCGCTTCCGCCGCACCGAGGACGGCTGGCGCCAGGAGGTCCTGCCCGGCGTCCCGGACGGCACCGTCACCCGGCACGACATGACCGGCCTCGACGGCCCCGCCCTGGAGGCCGGGGCGGCCCGTCTCGCGGACGAGGCCCGCGCCGCCCTCGACCCCGCCGAGGGCCGGGTGGCGCGCGTTCTCCTCCTCGACCGCGGCCCGCACGCGCCCGCCCAACTGCTGTTCATCGTGCACCACTTGGTCGTGGACGGGGTCTCCTGGCGCATCCTGCTGGGCGACCTGGAGACCGCGCACCGGCAGACCGCCGCCGGACACCCCGTCGAGCTGCCCCCGGCCACCACCGCCTACGGTCACTGGGCGGCCCGGCTGGAGGCCCACACCCGCTCCGGCGCCCTGGACGGCGATCTCGGCCACTGGCGGCGCACCGCCGAGGCCCCCGCCGGCCTGCCCGCGGGCCGGACCGGCCCCAACACCCACGGCACCGCCGCCACGGTCACCGTGGAACTGGAGCCGGAGACCACCGAGGCCCTGCTGCGGCAGGTACCCGAGGTCTACCGCACGCAGGTCAACGATGTCCTGCTCAGCGCCCTCGGCCGCACCCTGGCCCGCTGGTGCGGACGTGACAGTGTGCTGGTCGGCGTGGAGGGCCACGGCCGCGAGGACCTCTTCGACGACCTGGACCTGTCCCGGACGGTCGGCTGGTTCACCGCCGAGTTCCCGCTCGCGCTGACCGCCGCCCCCGACGCCGACTGGCACGACACCCTGCGCTCGGTCAAGGAGCAGTTGCGCGCGGTGCCCCTGCACGGCCTGAGCCACGGCGCGCTGCGCCACCTGCTGCCCGACAGCCCGCTGGCCGGCGCCCCGGCACCCCGGGTCGGCTTCAACTACCACGGCCGGTGGGACGCCGACGCGGGCGGCGACGGCCTGTACGCCGCCGCCCTGCCCCCGGCCGGCTCCGACACCGACCCCGACGCCCCCCGCCCCTACCTGCTGGACATCACCGGCGTGGTGCAGGACGGCCGGCTCGAACTCGGCTGGACCTACCCGCCGGCCGTCTACGACGAGTCCACCGTCCGCACGCTGGCCGAGGAGATGTGCGCGGCGCTGCGCGAGATCGCGGCCCACTGCGCCTCTCCGGAGGCGGGTGGCCGCACCCCGTCCGACTTCCCGCTGGCCGGGCTCGGCCAGCCGGAGCTGGACCGCCTGGTGGGCGACGGCCGGCACGTGGCCGACGTGCTGCCGCTGACCCCGTTGCAGGCCGGCATGCTCTTCCACGGCCTGGTGGACATGGCGGGCGCCTACTCGGACCGGGTGGCCGTCCGCCTGTCCGGGGTGAGCGACCCGCGGCGCTTCGCCACCGCCTGGCAGCAGGTCGCCGACCGCACCGAGGCCCTGCGCACCAGCGTCCACTGGCAGGGCCTGCCGCACCCCGTGCAGGTCGTGCACCGGCACGTGGAACTGCCCGTCACCCACCTGGACTGGCGACGGCTCACGCCCGAGGAGCGCGCGGCGGCCACCGAGGACCTGCTGGCCGCCGACCGCGCCGCGGGCATGGACCTGACCACCGCACCCCTCACCCGCGTCACCCTGGCCGCGCTGCCCGGGGACGAGGTCCTGCTGCTGTGGTCCTCCCACCACCTGATCCTGGACGGCTGGAGCACCGGCCAGCTCCTCACCGAGGTGTGCGAACGCTACGCCGCCCTCACCGGCGGCCCGGCCGCCCCCGCGCCCGCCAGGCGCCCCTTCGCCGACTTCCTGCGCTGGCTGCACGACCAGGACGAGGCCGCCGCCGAGGCCCACTGGGCCGAGACCCTCGACGGCTTCCCCGCCCGCACCCCGCTGCCCTACGACCGCACCCCGGCCGAGGAGCACCGCGCCCGCGCCGCCGCCCTCACCGGCCGCCAACTGGACGAGGACCTCTCGGCGCGACTGCGCCGGAGCGCCGCCCGCGCCGGGCTCACGGTGAACACCGTCATCGTGGGCGCCTGGGCGCTGCTGCTGGCCCGCCACAGCGGCCGCGACGACGTCGTGTTCGGCACCACCGTCTCCGGACGCCCGGCCGAACTGCCCGGCGTGGAGTCGATGATCGGCATGTTCATCAACACCGTCCCCACCCGCGTCCGGGTCACGGGCGGGGGAGCGGCGTCCTGGCTGCGCGCGGTGCAGGAGCACCAGAGCGACACCCGGCGCTTCGACCACCTCGCCCTGCCCCGCATCCAGGCGCTGAGCGAGATCCCGGCGGGCGAGGCGCTGTTCGACAGCATGGTGGTGTTCGAGAACTACCCCGTCGACGAGTCCGCCACCGCCCGCACGGGCGTCCAGGTCGAGGAGGTGCGCGCCGAGGACGCGCCGACCTTCCCGCTGTGCCTGCGCGCCCACCTCGGCGACCGCCTCGGCCTCGACCTCGCCTACGACGCCGGCCTGTTCGACGCGGACACCGCCGACCGCCTCGCCGACCGCCTCACGGTCGTCCTGCGCGCCCTCGCCGACGCCCTGGAGACCGACGCCGACGCGACCGGCCTGGACGCGCTGACCGAGGACGACCGCGCCCTGCTGGAGCGGTGGAACACCACCGCCCGCCGGACCGAACCGCGCAGCCCCGTCGACCTCTTCGCCGAGATGGTCCGGCGCACCCCCGGGGCGACCGCGCTGCGCGACGGCGACACGGAACTGACGTACCGCCAACTCGACGACTGGTCCGACGCGGTGGCCTCCCGGCTCGTGGCCGGCGGACTGCGCGCCGAGGACCGGGTGGCCCTGCTGATGGACCGCTGCGCCGCCCTCGTCGTCGCCCAGCTCGCCGTCCTCAAGGCGGGCGGCGCCTACGTGCCCGTGGACACCCGCGCCCCCGAGGACCGGCGCGGCACGCTGATCGAACGCGCGGGCGCCACGGTCCGGTTGTCCGCCGAGGACGTCACCGCCGCCCGCGTCCCCGTGCCGGACGCGCCCGTCGCCGTACCGGCGGACCCCGACCGGCTCGCCTACGTCATGTTCACCTCCGGGTCGACGGGCGAGCCGAAGGCGGTCGCCGTACGCCACCGTGACGTGGCCGCCCTCGCCACCGACGGCCGCTTCACCGCGGGCGTGAGCGACCGGGTGCTGCTGCACTCCCCGGTGGCCTTCGACGCCGCCACCTTCGAGGTGTGGGCGCCGCTGCTCACCGGCGGCTGCGTCGTCGTGGCCCCCTCGCGGCCGCTGGACGCCGCGGTGCTGCGGCGGTTGGTCCGCGACACCGGCCTGAGCACGCTGTGGCTGACCGCCGGCCTGTTCCGGCTGCTGGCACAGGACGCGCCGGACTGCTTCACCGGTCTGCGCCAGGTGTGGACCGGCGGCGACGTCGTGCCCGCCGCGGCCGTACGCCGCGTCCTGGCCGCCTGCCCGGACCTGACCGTCGTGGACGGCTACGGCCCCACCGAGACGACGACGTTCGCCACGTCGTTCCCGCTCACCGACGCGGCCACCGTCCCCGACACCGTGCCCATCGGCCACCCGCTCGACGAGATGCGCGTGCACGTCCTCGACGGCCGGCTGCGGCCCGTGCCCCCCGGCTGCCCGGGAGAGCTGTACCTGGCGGGCGAGGGCGTGGCCCGCGGCTACCTGGGCCGCCCCGGCGACACCGCGGCCCGCTTCCTGGCCGACCCGGCCGGCCCGCCCGGCGGTCGCATGTACCGCACCGGCGACCTGGCCCGCCGCCGCCCCGACGGCACCGTGGAGTTCCTGGGCCGCGCCGACGACCAGGTGAAGATCCGCGGCTTCCGCGTCGAACCCGGCGAGGTCGAGGCGGTCCTCGCCACGCACCCCGGCGTCACCGACGTGACCGTGCTCGCCCGCGAGGACCGCCCCGGCAGCCGCCGCCTCGTGGCCTACGTGGTCGGCACCGATGACGTCACGTCGCTGCGGGAGTCCGCCCGGCGCTCCCTGCCGGACTACCTCGTGCCGTCGGCGTTCGTCGTCCTGCCCGCGCTGCCGCTCAGCCGCAACGGCAAGGTCGACCGGGCGGCCCTGCCCGCGCCGGAACCCGCGAGCGGCGCGGCGCAGGACGCGCCGGCCGAGCCGCGCACCGACGCCGAGCGCCGCACGCTGGAGATCTTCGCCGACGTCCTGTCCGTGCCGCGCCCCGGGGTGCGGGACGACTTCTTCCGGCTCGGCGGCGACTCCATCCTCAGCATCCGCCTCGCCGTCCGTCTCGCCGAGGCGTTCGGCACCGAGCTGTCCCCACGCGCGGTGTTCACCCACCCGAGCCCCGAGGCCCTCGCCGCCCTGCTCACCGAGGAACGCCCCGCCGGCACCACGCCCGCGCCGATCGTCCCCGTCGCCCGCGACACGCCCGCCCCGATGTCGCACGCCCAGCAACGCCTCTGGTTCCTGGAGGAGTTCGCGCCGGGCAGCGGCGAGTACGTCACCGCGCTGGCCCTGCGGCTGTGCGGCCGGCTCGACATGCCCGCCCTCACCGCGGCCCTGCACGCCCTGGTCGAGCGGCACGAGACGCTGCGCACCACCTTCGACGCGGTCGACGGCCGCGGCGTGCAGATCGTCCACCCGGCCGGGGACGTGCCGCTGACCCTGCACGATCTGTCGCAGCTCGGCGGCGGTGAACGCGACGCCCGGCTCGCCGACCTGCTGGACGCCGAGCGCGCCCGCACCTTCGACCTGCGGCGCGGCCCCCTCCTGCACATGGGCCTGATCAGGCTCACGGACGACGAGCACGTCCTGACGCTGACCTTGCACCACATCGTCACCGACGGCTGGTCCACCGGCGTGCTCACCGGCGACCTCGCCCACTTCTACCGGAGCCGACTCGGCACGGAGACCGGCACGCTGCCGCCGCTGCCGGTGCAGTACGCCGACTACGCCCACTGGCAGCGCGGGCGGGGCACCGACGACCACCTCACGTACTGGAAGGAGCACCTGGCCGGCCTGGAGACACTGGACCTGCCCACCGACCGGCCCCGTCCCGCGGTGCGCACCCACCAGGGCGCCTCCGTGCGGCTCGCCCTGCCCCGCGGGACGACCCGCCGCCTCGCCCGGGTGGGCCGGGAACGGCAGGCCACCCTGTTCACCACGCTGGTCGCCGCCACCCAGGCGTACCTGGCCCGCCTGACCGGCGGCGAGGACATCACCGTCGGCACGGTCACCTCCGGCCGCGACCGCGCCGAGGTCCAGCACCTCGTCGGGTTCTTCGTCAACACCCTCGTGCTGCGCTCCCGCGTCACGCCCGGCCGCCCGTTCCCCGAGTTCCTCGACGAGGTCCGCGAGACCGTCCTGGACGCCTTCGCCCACCAGGAGGCACCGTTCGAGCAGGTCGTGGACGAGGTCCAGCCGGTGCGCGACACCAGCCGCACCCCGCTGTTCCAGGTCATGGTGGTCCTCCAGAACGCCCCGGCCGCCACCCTCGACCTGCCCGGCCTGGAGGTCACCGACGTCGACACCGAGCTGCGGCACGCCGCGTTCGACCTCACCCTGGAGTTCGCCGAGACCGACACCGGCGAACTGCACGGCGTCCTCACCTACAACACCGACCTGTTCGACACGGCCACCGCAGAACGCATGGCCGACCAGCTCGGCACCCTCCTGACCGCCGTCGCCGAGGACCCCGACCGGCCCCTGGGCGCCCTGCCCCTGGCCACCGACGAGACGCTCAAGGCCGTGCTCGACCAGGGGCACGCCACCGCCCGCCCGGTCCCGCCGGCCGCCCTGCCCGAGCTGTTCGAACGACAGGCCGCCCGCACCCCCGACGCCGTCGCCCTGGCCGACGCCGACGGCCGGGAGCTGACGTACGCACACGTCGAACGCGCCGCCAACCGGCTGGCACACCACCTCATCGCCCGGGGCGTCGGCCCCGAGCGGATCGTGGCGCTGGCCCTGCCCCGTTGCGCCGAGACGGTCGTGGCGCAGCTCGCCGTCGCCAAGGCCGGCGGCGCCTTCCTGCCCGTCGACCCCGACTACCCCGAGCGGCGCCGGGAGTTCATGCTCCGCGACGCCGGCGCCTGGCTCGTCCTGGACGACCCCGCCGCCGTACGGGACGCCGACGGCCCGGACACCGCGCCCACGGACGCCGACCGCACCTCCCCGCTGACCGTCGACCACCCGGCGTACGTGATCTACACGTCCGGCTCCACCGGTACCCCGAAGGGCGTCACGGTGACGCACCGCGGCCTCGCCGCCTTCGCCGCGTCAGCCGCCGACCGCTACGACGCCGGCCCCGGCGACCGGGTCCTGCAGTTCGCCTCACCCAGCTTCGACGCCTCGGTGCTGGAGCTGTGCGTGTCGCTGCTCAGCGGCGCCACCCTGCTCACCGGGGACGAGGGTCCCCTGGTCGGCGAGCGCCTCGCCGAGGTCCTCGCCGGGCGGCGCGTCAGCCACACCCTGATCCCGCCCGCCGCCCTGGCGACGGTCGACCCGGGAACCGCCGACGCGCTGCCACACCTGCGCACCCTCATCGTCGGCGCCGAGGCGTGCCCGGCCCACCTCGTCGAACGGTGGGCGCCCGGCCGGCGGATGATCAACTCGTACGGCCCGACCGAGGCCACCGTCGTCGCCACCTGGACGGGCCCGCTCACCCCGGGCGCGGGCGCCCCGCCCATCGGGCGCCCGGCCGGCGCCACCCGCGTCCACGTCCTCGACGCCGCCCTGCGCCCCGTCCCGCCCGGCGTCACCGGCGACCTCTACGTCTCCGGACCCGGACTGGCCCGCGGCTACCTCGACCGGCCCGGCCTGACCGCGTCCCGCTTCGTCGCCGACCCGTTCGGCGCCCCCGGGCACCGCATGTACCGCACCGGCGACCGCGCCCGCTGGGACGCGAGCGGTGACCTGCGCTTCGCCGGACGCGCCGACGCCCAGCTCAAACTGCGCGGTTTCCGCATCGAACCCGGAGAGATAGAGAGCGCGCTGCGCGGCAGCCCCCTGGTGCGCGACGCGGTGGTCACCGTACGCGCCGGCGGCAGCGACCCGGACGGCCGCTCCGGCGCACGGCTGGTCGCCCACGTCGTCCCCGCCGACGGCGCCTCCGACACCCTGCCCGTACCCGAACTGCGCGACCACCTCGCCGGACTGCTTCCGGCGCACATGATCCCCTCGGTGTTCGTGCCGCTGGCCCAGGTGCCGCTCACCCCGAACGGCAAGACCGACCGCGACGCGCTCCCCGAACCCGGGCCCGCGCACACCGCCACCGGACCGCACACGCCGCCGCGCACCGACACCGAGCGCCGCATCGCCCGCATCTGGGGCGACGTCCTCGGCGTCACCGACATCGGGGCGCACGGCAACTTCTTCCACCTCGGCGGCGACTCCGTCCTCAGCATGCAGGTCGTCTCCCGGCTGCGACGCGACGGACTGCACGTGACCACCCGCGACCTGTTCACCCACCAGACCGTCGCCGAGCTGGCCGGCGTCGTCACCACCGCACCCCGGCACACCGGGCAGGAGGCGGTGAGCGGGGACGTGCCGCTCACCCCGATCCAGGAGTGGTTCCTGACCAGCCCGCGCGCCAGCCACGCCCACTTCAACCAGTCCCTGCTGGTGGAACTCGCCCCCGGCGTGGACGCCACCGCCCTGGAAACCGCCCTCGGCGCCCTGCTCGACCACCACGACGCCCTGCGCATGCGCTTCACCGCCGGCCAGGACGGCTGGCGCCAGTACAACCCGCCGGCGGCCGACACCGACCGCGACGGGGTCCTGACCCGCCATGACCTCGGCGGACTGACCGCCACCGACGCCGACACGGCGATGGAGAAGGCCGCCGACGACCTGCACACCGGCTTCGACCTCGCACGCGGCCCGCTGCTGCGGGCGGCCCTGTTCACCGGCGCCGCCGACCGGCCCGACTTCCTCCTCCTGGTCGGCCACCACCTGGTCGTGGACGCCGTCTCCTGGCGCATCCTGTGCGACGACCTGGAGGCCGCCTACCGGCAGGCGGTCCAGGACGAACCCGTGGCGCTGGGCGAACGCACCACCTCCTTCCGCGACTGGGCCCGCGGCCTGGCCGCACACGTCGCCTCCGGCGCCCTCGACCACGAACTGCCCTACTGGGAACGCGCGGTGGACACCGAGCCCCTGCCGTCCGAAACGCCGGACGGCCCCGGCACGGACGCCGTCGAGACGCTCACCGTCGAACTGGACGAGGCGGACACCGAGGCACTGCTGCGCGCCGCGCCGACCGCCTACCGCACCCGCGTCAACGACGTCCTCCTGGCCGCCCTCGCCCTCGCGCTGTCCCGCTGGACCGGCCGGCAGGACGTCCGCCTGGACCTGGAGGGACACGGCCGTGAGGACATCCTCGACGACGTCGACCTGACCCGCACGGTCGGCTGGTTCACCACCGTCCACCCCGTCGCCCTCCAGGTCCCCGAACCCGCCGACCTCGGCCCCGACCGCGACTGGCGCGCCCTGGTGAAGTCCGTACGCCGCCAGCTTCGCGCCGTACCCGGCAACGGCCTCGGCTTCGGCGCGCTGCGTACCTTCGGCCCGCCCGAGGTACGCGAACGCCTGGGACGCGCCGCCCACGGACAGGTCGTCTTCAACTACCTCGGACAGTGGGACGCCCGCCCGGAGAACCCCGGGGACGGCCTGATACGCGCCGAACACGGCTCGTTCGGCCGCCACCACGACCCGCGCGACAGCGGCTCACACCCGCTGGAGATCCTCGGCGCGGTCCAGCACGGCCGGCTGTCCTTCACCTGGCACCACCGGCCCGCCCTGCACACAACTGACACCGTGCGCCAGGTCGCCGAGGACTTCGGCCGGGCCCTGCGCCACATCGCCCACCACGCCCGCCCGCGCCGGTGACGCCCTGCCCCGTGGCCCGTGCCCCGCCCCCGCACCGCACGACCGGCCCGTGACACACCGGAACACTCCACCCCCACGACCCAGAGAGCGAGACCGACAGACATGGACGAGAACACCCGCTGCCAGGTGCTGCGCAACGACGAGGACCAGTACTCGCTGTGGCCCGCCGACATCGAGGTGCCCGCCGGCTGGCAGCCCGTCGGCAAGGCCGGCACCGAGGCCGAGTGCTCCGCCTACGTCGATGAGGTCTGGACCGACATGCGACCGCGCAGCCTGCGGGAGCGCATGGAGAACGCCGAAGCCTGACGCATCCGGCGGGACCGGGCCGGGGCGCGCCCAGGGACGACGCCCCCGGCCCGGTCCCGCCCGCCCGCACTGCCCGAGGAGCCCGCATGACACCGGTCCTGCACACCGAACGACTCACCTTCCGCCCCTACCGACCCGAGGACGAGGACCACTTCGTGGAGCTCCTGCGCGACGAGGAGGTCTGCCGCTGGATGGGCCAGGACCGCGTTCCCGAGGCGGACCTCCGCGCCCTGTTCCGCACCATCCTCGACGACGTCTACCCCAAACAGATGTTCGACGCGTGGGGGCTCTGGCAGGACGAACGGTTCGTCGGGCACGCGGAGGTCAAGAAGACCGGCAACGTCGACGGACACGAACTGATCACCGCCCTGGCCCCCTCCTACTGGGGCCGGGGCCTGGGCACGGAGGTGGCCCACGGCCTGCTGCGCCACGCCGCCGTCAACCTCGGCCTGACTGAGGTTTACGCCATGGTCGGCGCCGACAACGCCGTCAGCCTGGCCGGGTGCCGTCGCCTGGGCTTCAGCCACGTGCGCGACGTGGTCGGCGACGACGGAAAGGTGACCAAGATGATGGTGATCCCGACGACGGAACCGGGCTGATCCGGGCCGGCCGATCCGGCGGCGGACCCGGGCGGGACGGCACTCCCGGTACCGGGTCGGCCTTCGGGCCCGGTACCGGGAGTGCCATGCGTGTCCCGACGGGAGCCGCCCGCCGGGACTACGCGCCCTTCGGTCCCGCCTGCTGCACGACCTCGAAGGACCACAGGGTGGAGCCGCTCGCGGCGGGCTTCGGCCGCTCGCCGTCCCCACCGCCCTGGTGGGCCGTCTTCATCGGGCCTTCCATCCACGCCTGGAAGGACTCCTCGTCGCGCCACCGGGTGTAGACGAGGTAGGTGTCGGTGCCCTCGACCGGCCGGAGGAGTTCGAACCACTCGAAGCCGTCGGAGTTCTCCACCGCGTGCGCCCGCGACGCGAACCGCTTCTCCAGGGTCTCCCGCTGCTCGGAGGGGACGGTCAGTACGTTGATCTTGACTACGCTCATGGTGCTCATATTGCCGTACGCCGGTCGCCGCGGGACGAGTTCGGCCACGCGGGTCGGTTCCCTTCCCCGCGGCCGGGACCCGGGCCGGCCGCGACAGCGGCCCTCCCGCCGGATGCCCGGCCCTTCGCCCGGGGCCCGATGTCAGTGGCGGATGCGAGGCTTCGTGCCATGGATGAGGCGGAGTTCATGCACGGCCGGGTCTACGGCGCCGACCACGGCGATCCCGGGCCGCGCACCGGACGCGCGTACGCGCAACTGGTCGGCGGCCCCCTGGACGGCCTGCTCCTGGACGTCACCGAGGCCCGCGACCCCGGTGCGGGCGTCGCGCTGCCGACGGAGATAGGCCGGTACGGCCCCGGGGGCCGCTCCGTGTACGCGCCCCGGCCGGCGGACGCCCGGCGCTTCGACTGGCAGGGAGACATCCCGTGACCGGGCCGGGGGAGCAGCCCGTACCGGGCCGGGGGAGGGGCCCGTGCGGCACGGCGGTCAGGTCCGTGCCGCACGGGCGGCTAGGGAGCCCGCTCGGCGGGCGTGGTGGTGATCCGCCGGACGGCCTCCAGGGTCAGGGCGCGGCTGTGCGGTGCGGCGGCCAGGGCCCGGTGCAGGGTCAGGCCCTCGATCAGCGCGTCGAGCTGGCGGGCGGTGTCCGGGTCGAAGTGCTTCTCCAGGTGGACCCGGCTGCGGCCCATCCACTCGTGGGTGAGTTCCCGGTAGGCGGGGCGGCGGGCGGCGAGGGTGTACAGCTCCTGGGTGAGGACCAGGTCCCTTCGGCTGCCCTCGGACAGGCGGTGCACGAGGTCGGCCACCGCCTGCCTCGCCTCCTCCCGGTCGGCCGGGGCGGCGAGGTGCGCGTCGAAGACGGCGACGATGTGATCGGTGAACCGGCGGAACGCCTCGCGGAGGACCTCGTCCATCCCGCCGAAGTGGTACGTCATCGAGCCCAGCGGCACCCCCGCGCGGGAGGCGATCTTCCGGTGGGAGACGCCCGCGACGCCCTCCTCGGCGATCAGGTCCAGGGTCGCGGCGAGGATGCGGTCGCGGCGCCCGGGGTCGGTGTGTCCGGTGGCCATGGCGGAGTCGGCGTACGGGGGATCAGAGGTCGCGGACCGGACGGGCGGGGCTGCCGACGGCGACGACACCCGCGGGCACGTCCTTGGTGACGACCGCGCCGGCGCCGATGACCGAGTCCTCGCCTATGGTCACCCCGGGCAGCACGATGACGCCCCCGCCGAGCCACACGTTGTCGCCGATGGTGATCGGCCGGGCCGCCTCCAGCTTGTCCCGCCGGGGCCGGGGCTCCAGCGGATGCGTCGGCGTCAGCAACTGGACGTTCGGCCCGATCTGGCAGTCCTCGCCGATGGTGACGGCCGCGACGTCCAGCGCGGTCAGGTTGTAGTTGACGAAGGTGCGGGCGCCGATCGCGATGTTGCTGCCGTAGTCCACGTACAGCGGGGGCCGTACGTGCGCGTCCTCGCCCAGCGAACCGAGCAGCTCCGCCAGCAGCGGCCGGGCGGCTTCGGCGTCCTCGGCGTAGGCGGCCTGGTACCGGGCGGCCAGTCGCACGGCCCGCTGCTGGCGGCGGGCGATCTCGGGGTCGTCGGCGATGTAGAGGTCGCCCGCTCGCATCCGTTCCAGGTTGCTGCGCGGGTCCTGTGCGAAGTAGTCCGTCTGCGGCATGGGAGCGACCCTACCCCTGTGAGCGTACGAACGTACATTCCGGGGAGTGACGCAGATCATGAGGAAGGCCCGGAGGGGCGTTTTTCGGCCACGACTGCGGTTACCGAATATCGGACACGCGTGGCGTGGCCTGCGGACTCAGGGCCATGATCGAAAATTCGTCTCGGATTGAAAGGCGAAGCGCTCATCTGGCCAGCGAAAGAATGGCCCACTGGTGGGCGGATGGAACGCGTCGCGGAACGGTCGCCACGGAAACCGCAGGATTTAACGTCTCGTTCATGACTCAGCTCGACGTACGGCCCGGGGCCACCGACAAGGGCGACGGGGCCCCCGCCGACGGCATGCGCGCGAAGGGCCTGAGCGGGAACTCCGTCGGCCTGCTGGGCAGCGCGGTCATCGGTGTCTCCACCGTCGCCCCGGTCTACTGCCTGACCTCCACGCTCGGCTCCACCGCGGGCGAGGTCGGCCCGCAGATGCCGGCGGTGTTCCTCGCCGGCTTCCTGCCGATGCTGCTGGTCGCCTTCGCCTACCGCGAGCTGAACAAGGCGATGCCCGACTGCGGCACCTCGTTCACCTGGACGGTCAAGGCGTTCGGGCCCCGCGTCGGATGGATGTGCGGCTGGGGCCTGGTCATCGCCACGATCATCGTGCTCTCCAACCTGGCGGGCGTGGCCACCTCGTACTTCTGGCTGCTCGCGGGCGAGATCACCGGCAGTGACGCGGTCGCCGACCTCGACGGCGACAAGGCCGTGCACATCGTCACCTGCCTGGTGCTGATCGCGATCGCCACCGTGATCAGCTATCGCGGGATGACTGCGACCAAGGGCCTGCAGTACACCCTGGTCGCGCTCCAACTGCTGGTCCTGGCCGTCTTCGTGGCCATGGCCTTCACCAAGGCCGGCGGCGCCGACTTTCCGACCTCGGCCGACTTCTCCTGGTCGTGGCTGAATCCGTTCGCCGTCCAGTCGTTCGCCGCCTTCACGGCCGGGCTGTCGCTGTCCATCTTCATGTACTGGGGCTGGGACGCCTGCCTGACGGCCAACGAGGAGACCAGCGGCAGCAGCAGTACGCCCGGCCGGGCCGCGCTCGTCGCCATGGTCGTGCTCGTCGGCTCCTACCTCGCCACCGGCGTCGCCGCGCAGATGGTCGTCGGCTCCGGCGACCAGGGCCTGGGGCTCGCCAACCCGGACACCTCGGACAACGTCTTCGCCGCCCTGGCCGGCCCGGTGATGGGCCCGGCACTCGGCGTCCTGCTGTTCGTCGCCGTCCTCGCGTCGGCCGCGGCCAGCCTCCAGACGACGTTCATCCCCGTCGCCCGCACGGTCCTCGCCATGTCGGCGTACGAGGCACTGCCCGCCTCCTACGCCGAGGTCCACCCGCGCTTTCGCACCCCGGGCCGCGCCACGGTGACCGCGGGCGTCGCGACCGGCGTGTTCTACACGGTGATGACGCTGGTCAGCGAGCACGTCCTGGTCGACACGATCTACGCGCTCGGCCTCATGATCTGCTTCTACTACGCGCTGACGGCCTTCGCCTGCGCCCGGTACTTCCGCGCCGACCTGCTGGCCTCCGGCCGCGACCTGCTGTTCAAGGGGGTCTTCCCGGTCGTCGGCGGGCTGCTGCTCGCGGCGGTCTTCGTCAAGACACTGGTCGACATGTGGGACCCGGCCTACGGCAGCGGATCGTCCGTGTTCGGCGTCGGCTCGGTCTTCGTGATCGGCGTCGGCCTGCTCGCCCTCGGCCTGGTCGTCATGACCGTCATGCGCCGCCGCAGCCCGGCCTTCTTCCGCGGCGAGGTGCTGACCCGCTCGACACCGGCGCTGATCGCGGAGGACTGAGCCGGGGGGCGGGGCCGGCGGGGTCACCGGGCGGGGTGGTCCGGGGAGCGTTCCGTCGGGGAAACCCGTCGCGGGCGCCGGTCCGTCCCCTGACTTCCGGCACGTCCCCGGCCTTCTCGCAGTTGGCCACGCCCGACGCACGGGATCGATGTCCGCTTTATGGTGATCCGATGAGAAGTGTTCCCAGGTGGGTGCTGCTGTCGTCGGGGAGTGCGCCGGTCCTGCTGGTCACGGGCTGGGCCGTCGCCGCCTCGATGAAGGGCGGCGGCTACGACCCCGTCACCCAGACGATCAGCGTCCTGGCGGCGTACGGGACACCCGGGTTCTGGGTGATGACCGGGGCCTTCCTCGGCCTGGGCGTCTGCCATCTGCTCACCGCCTGGGGACTGCGCGCGGCGGCGGCGGCCGGCCGGCTGGCGCTGGCGGGCGGCGGGGTGGCCGCCCTGGTGGTGGCGGTGCTGCCCGCGCCGAGCAGCGGCGGCTCACTGCGCCACGGCACGGTGGCCGTGATCGGCTTCGCCCTGCTGGCGCTCTGGCCGGTGCTGGCCGCCGCCGGCGGCGCCGCCGCGCCGTGGGCGCTCCGGCCCGCGCCCGCCTTCGCCGCGACCGCGGTGATGGCCGTCGGCGGCGCCTGGTTCCTGTTCGAGCTGCACCGGCAGGGCGCCATGGGCGTCGCCGAGCGCGCGGTGACGACCGTCCAGTCCCTGTGGCCCTTGGTGGTGGCCACCTCCTGCCTCCAGCACTCCGCGCGCCGAGTGCCCGGAAGGGAGCCGGAGCCGGAGGCGGCGCGGTCGGACGCGGACCGGTGACCGCGGGCGGCCCGCCTGGGACCGCTCGCCTGGGACCGCTAGCCCGGGACCGCCCGCCCGAGGCCGCTCGCCCGGGACCGCTCGCCCGAGGCCGCCCGCCCGAGGCCGGTCCCCGAGCCCGGTCCCGAGGCCGGTCCCCGCTGCCGGACCGGCCCCGCCCGCGCGGGCGCACCCCTGGGCCCGCGCAAGCGCACCCCTGGGCCCGCGCGGGCGGGGCCGCCTGCCGGGGGCCGCACCGGCACGGCACGCGTCCGTCTCGAACCCGGCGCCGACCCCCGGCCCGCGCGAAGGACACGGCACCGGGTGCCGCCCCCTGGACCGGGCGGAACGCGCGGACCATGCTGGGACGGTCGCTCTCCTGGCCGCCGCCGGAGCACCGTCCGGCCCCCCTCGGACAGGGGCGACGCCGCGCCCGGCCCCAGGGAAGGTGACAGCACCATGAGCATCGTCGATCTCGCCGCGCTCGGCGAGGAGTTCGCCCGCGACCCGTACCCCGTCTACGCCCGCTTACGGGCCCGGGGCCCGGTGCACCGCATCCGGATGCCGGAGGGGAACGCCGAGGCGTGGCTCGTCGTCGGCTACGAGGCCGGGCGGGCCGCCCTGACCGACCCCCGGCTCTCCAAGGACTGGGGCAAGGCGTCACCGGCCCTCGGGATCGGCGCGATCGCCGCCGGCCGGCACATGCTCGGCGCCGACCCGCCCGACCACACCCGGCTGCGCAAACTGGTCGCCCGCGAGTTCACCGCCCGGCGGGTCGCGGAACTCGCCCCGCGCGTCCAGAAGACCACCGACGCGCTGCTGGACACCATGCTGGCCGCCCCCGGCGGCCGGGCCGACCTCGTCGAGGCACTGTCCTTCCCGCTGCCCATCTCCGTCATCTGCGACCTCCTCGGCGTCCCCGACCTGGACCGCCACTCCTTCCGCGCCTGGTCGAACGACGCGCTGAGCAGCACCGACGCCGACGTCCGCGCGGCGGCGGCGTCCGCCATGGCCGGGTGTCTCGCGGAGCTGGTCGCGGAGAAACGGCAGCACCCCGGCGACGACCTGATGAGCGCCCTGATCCACGGCTGCGACGAGGACGGCGACACCCTGTCGCCCGACGAACTCCTCGGCATGGCCTGGCTGCTGCTCGTCGCCGGCCACGAGACCACCGTCAACCTGATCTCCAACGGCGTCCTCGCCCTGCTCACCCACCCCGACCAGTTGGCCGCGCTCCGTGCCGACCTGGACCGGATCGACGCGGCGGTCGAGGAGATGCTGCGCTACGACGGTCCCGTGGAGACCCCGACGTACCGCTTCACCACCGAACCCGTCACCATCGGCGACACCACCGTGCCGGGCGGCGGTGAGCTGGTCCTGGTCGCCCTGGCCGACGCCGACCGCGACCCGGCGCGGTTCCCGGAACCCGACCGCTTCGACATCGGCCGCGACGCGCGGGGCCATGTCGCGTTCGGCCACGGCATCCACTACTGCCTGGGCGCGCCGCTGGCCCGCCTGGAGGCCCGGATCGCCCTGCGCACCCTGCTGGAACGCTGCGCCGACCTCGCCCTGGACATCCATCCGGCGGCCCTCACCTGGCGCGCGGGCATGCTGATCCGGGGCCCGCGCCGCCTGCCCGTCCGGTTCACGGCGGCGGAGGGGGGCTGACGCCCTGGGTGCGGGACGGGCCGGTGGCGCGCAGGCTGGAAGTACGGCGACAGCCGGGACCGGACCGGCGGCAGGGAGCGCGGCATGGCGAAGAACCGAGACCGGGGCGAGCGGCCGAAGCAGGGCGACAAGGTCGCCTGGAGCAGCCACGGCAGCGAGACCGAGGGCCGGGTGGAGAAGAAGATCACCGAGCGGACGGAGGCGGCCGGCCGCACGGTGGACGCGTCACCGGACGACCCGCAGTACGAGGTGCGCAGCGACAAGTCCGGCCGCACCGCCGTCCACAAGCCATCGGCGCTGAAGAAGAAGAAGTAACCCGGGCCCCATCCCCAGCCCAGCCCCGGTCTTCCGTGGCTGGGGATGGGGATGGGGATGGTGCTGGGGCTGGGCCCGTCCGGATCAGCCCGCGCCGGCCGAATCGGGCCCCGGTTCCGGTTCCTGGTCGCCGAGTTGTTCGCGTACGTAGTTCCAGATCACCGCGATCAGCGCGGCGACCGGCACCGCCAGCAGGCTGCCGACGATTCCGGCGAGGCTGCCGCCGAGGGTGACCGCCAGCAGGACCACCGCCGCGTGCAGTCCGAGGCCCCGGCTCTGGATGATCGGCTGGAACACGTTGCCCTCCAACTGCTGGACGAGCACGATGATCGCGAGGGTGATCAGCGCGTCCGTGAGCCCGTTGGACACCAGCGCGATCAGCACGGCGACGAAACCGGCGAACAGGGCGCCCACGATGGGCACGAACGCCGACACGAAGGTCAGCACCGCCAGCGGCAGCACCAGCGGCACCCCGAGGAACCACAGCCCGAGGCCGATGAAGACGGCGTCGAGGAGCCCGACCAGCGCCTGGGAGCGGACGAAGGACCCGAGCGTCTCCCAGCTCCGCGCGGCAACCGTCGGGACGTCGGTGGCGAGCCGGCCGGGCAACTGGCGGCCGAGCCACGGCAGGAAGCGGGGCCCGTCCTTGAGGAAGAAGAACATCAGGAACACCGCCAGCACGGCGGTGATCAGCCCGTTGACGACGGTGCTGACCCCGGTGGCCACCGTGGTGGTGATCGTGCCGACGCTGTCCTGGACGCGGGCCATCGCCGAGTCGACGGCGTGGGTGATCTCACTGTCGTCGATGTTCAGCGGCGGGCCCGCCGCCCAGTCCCGCAGCTTCTCGATGCCCTCGGTGACCCCGTCGGTCAACTCGTCGGTCTGGGACGCCATCGGCACCGCGATCAGCGTCACGATGCCGCCTATGACCAGCAGGAACAGCACGGTCACCGCCGACGCCGCGAGCGCCGGGGGCCATTTGTGCCGGCGCAGGAAGCGGGCCAGGGGCCAGGTCAGCGTGGTCAGCAGCAGGCCGATGATCAGCGGCCACACGACCGACCACATCCGGCCGAGGAGCCAGAGGGCGACCGCGAGCATCGCCAGCACCAGCAGCGACTCGGCGGAGACACGCGCGGTGGTGCGCAGTGCGGCGCGGGTTCTCGCGGAACTCAACGTGTCAGGCATGAGCGTCACCCTATGGGCACGGCCTCACGCCCCGTCGCTCAGGAGTGTTCCGGCACCAGGTCCTGGGTGCCGAGGACACCGAGCAGTTCCAGACGCGCGGCGGACTCGGTGCCGACCGCAGGGGTGAACCACAGCAGCCGCTGGCGGCCGTCCTCGCTGAACAGGTTGAGGCAGTTGACGTCGACCACCCCGAGCCGGGGGTGCACGATCCGCTTGCGGTCGGCGCGGCGGACGGCGACGTCGTACCGGTCCCACAGCTCAGCGAACTCCTCGCTGGCCGCGCGCAGTTGGGACACCATCGCCACCGCCTCCGGGTCCTTCGCGCCGCGCCGGCCGACCGCCGCCCGCAGGTCCGCGACGAGCTGCCGGGACTGGTAGGCGTGGTCCTCGGCCGGATAGACGTTCCGGGACGCCGGGTCGGTGAACCAGCGCCACGCCAGGCTCGCCCCGGGCGTGTCGGGGGCGGGTGCCGGGCCGAACAGGGCGACGGCGAGCCGGTTCTGCACCAGCGTGACGTGCAGGTCGGTGATGACCTGAGCGGGGGTGCCGGTCAGCCGGTCGAGGAGGTCCAGCATGCCGGGGTGGACATGGGCCGCCGGGCCGCCCGGTGACGGCAGCGGCCGCCCGGCGAGGTGGTACAGGTGGTCGCGCTCGTCCCGGGTCAGCCGCAGCGCGCGGGCCAGTGCCGCGATCATCTGCTCGGACGGCTGCGCGGCGCCCCGCTCCAGCTCGATGTAGTAGTCGACGGAGGCCCCGGCCAGGTGCGCCACCTCGTCCCGCCGCAGCCCCGGCACCCGCCGCCGGGGCCCGGTCGGCAGGCCGACATCGGCCGGACGGATGCGGTCGCGCCGTGACCTGAGGAAAGCACCGAGTTCAGCGAGGTCCATGCCTTCAGTGTGCGGCCGGCGGCCCGGCCCAGCCAGGGGGTGCCGACCCCTGGGTACGGAGCAACTGGCTCCGCCCGGCGGACGCGCCCATCGTGGAGACGTCACCGCGACACGAGGAGCCGTCACATGCCGTTCGCGAACTTCAAGGTGCCCGCGGGCACGCTGACCGCACAGCAGAAGGAACTCATCGTCCACCGCACCACCGACCTGTACGCCGAGATCTACGGTGAGCGGGCCCGCGCGGGCACCATGGTGCTCGTCGAGGAGGTCACCGACGGCGGCTGGGGGATCGGGGACACCGTACTGACCCGCGCGATGCTCGAAGAGACCGGTCAGGAAGAGAACAACTCGATGCTCGAAGAGAACGACCAGGAAGAGAACAAGGGGACCGCCGCGTGAACCTCTCCGGAAACACCGTCTTCATCCCCGGTGCCACCAGCGGCATCGGTCTCGCCCTCGCCCTGGAACTGCACGCCCGGGGCAACACCGTCGTCGTCGGCGGCCGGCGCACCGACCTGCTGGAGCGGATCGCCGCCCGGCACCCCGGCATCGACACCGTCCGTATCGACACCGCGGACGCCGCGAGCATCACGACGGCCGCCGCGCAGGTGCTCGCCCGGCACCCGGACCTCGACGTCCTGGTCACCATGGCCGGCATCATGCGCGTCGAGGACTGGCACACCCCCGGCTCGTTCCTCGCCTCCGCCGAGGAGGTCGTCACCACCAACGTGCTCGGGCCGATCCGTCTCATCGCCGCGTTCATCGAGCACCTGCGGACCCGGCCCCGGGCCACCGTCCTCACCGTCTCCTCGGGCCTGGCCTTCGCCCCGCTCTCGGCCACCCCCAGCTACAACGCCTCCAAGGCCGCGATCCACATGCTCAGCGAGTCGATCCGGCTGCAGCTCGCCGACACCGGTGTCGAGGTGGTGGAACTGGTACCGCCGTCCGTGCGCACCGCGCTGCTGCCCGGCCAGGAGGACAACGAACTGGCGATGCCCCTCGACGAGTTCGTCGCCGAGGTCATGGACCTGCTCCGGGACCGGCCCGACGCCGGGGAGATCCTCGTCGAGCGGGTGAAGTTCCTGCGGCACGCCGAGGCCCGCGGCGACTACGACGAGGTCGTGAAGACCCTCAACCGCACCGATCCGCACGCGCGGGCCGAGCACCGCTGAAGACGGGTCACCGCGCCGGCATGCGCGGCCGGGCCGGCCCGGTTACGGTGGTTCCCGACCGGCCCGCCGCTTCGGCGGTGACGGTCGGGCGTTGGTCGTCTAAGGCAAGACACCCCGCTTCCCGCGGGGAAATGCAGGTGCAAGGCCTGCCCGACGCTCCATCGAGAGTTCAGACCTGGTGCCGGGTGCCGTCCAGGTAGCGCAGGACGGCGGCCACCCGCCGGTCCGCCTGGTCGGCCGGCGACAGGTCCAGCTTGGCGAAGATGGAGCGGATGTGCTTGTGCACCGCTCCCTCGGTCACCACCAGCCGCCCGGCGATGGCACCGTTGCCCAGCCCCTCCGCCATCAGCGCGAGCACCTCCCGCTCGCGCGGACTGAGCCGCTCCAGCCTGGTGTCCTGCCGCGACCGGGTGAAAAGCTGGGCGACGACCTCCGGGTCGATGGCGGTACCGCCGGACGCCACCCGGTGCAGCGCGTCGAGGAACTCCTCCACCCGGCCCACCCGTTCCTTCAGCAGATAGCCGAGGCCCGTCACACCGCCGGTGAGCAGTTCGGTGGCGAAGGCCCGCTCGACGTACGCGGACAGCACCAGCACCGCCAGGGAGGGACGCCGCCGCCGGGCCTCCACGGCGACGCGGATGCCCTCGTCGGTATGGCTGGGCGGCATCCGTACGTCGAGGACGGCGACGTCCGGCTCGTGCTCGTGCAGGGCGGCGAGCACCCCGTCGGGGGTGCCGGCCGTGGCGACCACGTCGAGGGACTCGGCGCGCAGCAGCAGCGCCAGGCCCTCCCGCAGCAACGGGTCGTCCTCGGCGATCACGATCCGCATGGCAGGTCCACTTCCAGCAGGGTCGGTCCGCCCGGCGGGCTGACCAGGGTGAGCGTACCGTCGTGCGCCGCGACCCGGCGGCGGACGCCGGCCAGGCCGCTGCCGCCGCCCTCGTGCGCGCCGCCCCGCCCGTCGTCCTCGACCCGCAGCCCCAGCCTGCCGCCCCGGGAGCGGACCGTGACCACGGCCGTCCGGGCGCCGCTGTGCTTGGCGATGTTGGTCAGCGCCTCGGCGACGACGAAGTAGGCGGTCGCCTCGACGGAGGCGGGGCACCGTCCGGGCACCTCGACCTCCGTCCGGCAGGGCACCGGGCAGTCCGCGGCCAGCCCCGACAGGGCGCCCGCGAGGCCCCGGTCGGCGAGGACCGGCGGCAGGATGCTCCGGGCCACGCCGCGCAGTTCGGCCAGGGCCTGCTCGGCGGCCGACTGGGCGCGTTCCAGGAGTTCGTCCGCGCCGGCCGGGTCCCGGGCCACCATCCGGCGGGCGGCGCCGAGCAGGACGGTGACGGCCACCACCCGGTTCTGCGCGCCGTCGTGCAACGACCGCTCGATGCGCCGCAGTTCGGCGGCGTGGGCGTCCAGCGCGGCGGCCCGGGTCGCGGTCAGCTCGGCGACCCGCAGCGACAGGTCGGTTCCGGGACCGGCGGCCAGCAGGCGCCGCCCGGGGTTCCCCTGGAGCCGCGCCATACCCGGGCCGAGGCCCAGGATGATGGCCGTCCAGCCGAGGCCGAGCAGCGTCACGGAGGCGGCCTCCGGCCAGGTGCGGGCGGTGCCGAACCCCAGCGAGGTGCTGGTGGCGTCGGCGGGCGCCAGCGGCCACAGCAGCGGGAAGAGGGTGTCCCGGACGGCGGCGACCGGGAGGCAGACGCCGAGCAGCCCGAGCAGCAGGCCGAGGGTGGCGTGCCGCAGCAGCCAGCGCAGTTCCCGCCGGGTGGTGGGGTCGGTGAGCGCCTGCCGCGCCCTCACCGGCGGCGGATCGGGCGGCACCACCTCGGGCCCGGCGCGGGTCAGCCGTGCGCGCTCCCGCCCGGCCAGGGCGTGCAGCGCCCGGGGCAGCACGGAGGCGAGGAGCAGGCCCACGCCCAGCGGCGCGGTCAGCACGGCGAGGACCAGCAGGAGCAGGACGGCCAGCGCCCGCACGGCGGTGCCGAGCCCGCCGGCGAGCTGGGCGAGCGCGGCACCCGCGTCCCGTACGGTCCGCACCGCGACCGCCCTGGGACCGGCGCCCGCGCCGGGTGCCGTGGTCGTGCTCCGGGTCGTCATCAGCTCTCCTCCTTCGCGCACCGACCCTAGAGCGCCAGTCCGTCCGCCGACAGGCGGGCCCCCGGAAAGTACAGCCTGCTGTACCCCGTACCGGGCGGGCAGCGGGATCGGCCGGGCGCCTTCCGGTCCCTAGCGTCGTCGGAGACGGGAAACCCACCGACCGCCCCCAGGGAGGCAGCCGCCATGCCGGACACCGACCCCTACCGTCTGACCAGCGCACCCGAGGGCGGCGCCCCGAGCGGCGTCAGCCGCCAGGACGTCGTCCGCACCCTGCTGTGGGCCGTGGTGGTGCTCAGCGCCGTCGCCAACATGGCGACCTCCTACGGCGGCACCGCCGTCTGGCTCAACCTCGCCTGCGGCATGGTCACCGTGCTCGCCGCCGGCGCCCTCGTCGTCCGCGGCCTGCGCGGGCGCCGATGAGCACCGCCGTCGTCCCCGGCACCGCGCGCAAGGCGCCCGCCATCGCGCTGGCGGGTGTCGGCAAGACGTACCCGGACGGGGTGCGCGCCCTCGACGACGTGACGCTCACCGTGCGGCACGGCACCTTCCTCGCCGTGATGGGCCCCTCGGGGTCGGGCAAGAGCACGCTCATGCACTGCGCCGCCGGGCTGGACACCCCGACGCGGGGCAGCGTCCGCATCGACGGCCAGGAGATCACCGGGCTGAACGAGACCCGCCGTACCGAACTGCGCCGGGAACGCGTCGGGTTCGTGTTCCAGTCGTACCACCTGATCCCCTCGCTCAGCCTCCAGGACAACATCACGCTGCCCCTGCGGCTGGCCGGCCGCCGCCCGGACCGCGCCTGGCTGGACACCCTGGTCGCACGCGTCGGACTCGCCGACCGGCTGCACCACCGCCCGGCCGAACTCTCCGGCGGGCAGCAGCAACGCGCCGCCCTGGTACGGGCGCTGGCGGCCCGGCCGGCCGTGGTGTTCGCCGACGAGCCGACCGGGGCGCTGGACCTGCGCAGCGCCCGCGAGGCCCTGGACCTGCTGCGCGGCCTCGTCGACGACCTGGGCCAGACGGTGGTGATGGTGACCCACGACCCGGCCGCCGCCGCCCGCGCGCACCGGGCGCTGGTGATGGCCGACGGCCGGGTCGTCGCGTCCCTGACCGAGCCGTCGGCGCCCGAACTCGCCGACCGGCTAGTCACGTTGGGGGAGCGGTAGAAGACATGCTGCACCTCGCCCTGCGCATGACCGCGCACCGGATCACCGCCCTGCTCGCCGTGGCCTGCGCCGTGCTGGGCGGCGCCGTGCTGATCACCGCCACCGGCGTCCTCGCCGAGACCGGCCTGCGCTCCCACCTCCCGCCCGGCCGGCTCGGCGGCGCGGACGTCGTGGTCACCGCCGACCAGCGGTACCGGCCCGGCGGAGACCTCCCCGTCGCCCTGCCCGAACGGGCCACCGTCCCCGCCCGCCTCGTGGCCGAGCTGGGCGAACTGCCCGGTGTCGGCGCGGCCGTCGGGGACATCGGCTTCCCGGCCGCCCTGCTCCGCTCGGGGCGGCCCCGCCCGGCCGGCGAGGACCCCGGTACGGCGGGACACACCTGGTCCGCCACCCGGCTCCTCGCCGGTGCCCGGATCGAGGGCCGGGCACCGGCGGGCCCGCACGAGATCGCCGTACCGGCGACCGCGGGCCTGGACGCGGGCGCCCGCGTGACGGTCGTCGTCGCCGGCCGTCCCGCCGCGCCCTACCGGGTCACCGCCGTGGTCCACGCCCCGTACGCCGGCGTCTACTTCGCGGACCGCACGGCCCTGCGGCTGGCCGGACGGTCGGACGGCTCCGCCGGGTCCCGGGCCGGCACCGTCGACCTGATCGGCCTGCGCGCCGCGCCCGGCGCCGGGGAACACCTCGCGGCGGTGGTCCGTGACCGGGTGGCGGGCACCGGACTCCAGGTCCGCACCGGCGGCGGGCGCGGCGAGGCCGTGGCGCCGGGCGCCGGCGCGGCACGCTCGCTGCTCGTCCTGCTCGCCGGTTCGCTCGCCGGGATCGTCCTGCTGATCACCGGGTTCGTCACGGCCGGCGCGCTCGGCGTGGCCGTCGCCGGGCAGCGCCGCGACCTGGCGCTGATGCGGGCCGTGGGCGCGACCCCGCGCCAGATCCGGCGACTGGCCGCCGCCCAGTCGACGGTCGTCGCCGCCGTGGTCCTGGCACCCGGCCTGGCGCTCGGCTACCTGCTGGCGGACACCTTCCGCGAGGCGCTCGTCGACCGCGGTGTGCTCCCCGCCGGGCTGCCGCTGGTCCGCGGCCCCCTCCCGGCCCTGGTGACGGTCCTGCTCACCGCGGCGGCCGTGCGGTGCTCCGCCCACTGCGCCGCCTGGCGGACCTCCCGGATGCCGGCCACCGAGGCGGTCGCCGAGTCCCGCGGCGAACCCCGCGTCCCCTCGCGGGCCCGCACCCGCGCCGGGGCCCTGCTGATCGTCGCCGCGAGCGGACTCTCCGTCGTACCGCTGTCGGTCCGTACCGCGCTCGGCGCCACCGCCACCTCCCTCGCGGGCATCATCGCCGCCATCGGCCTCTCCCTGGCCGGCCCCGCCCTGGTCAAGGCGGCGGGTACGGCGGCCGTACGGCGACTGCGGCCCGGGGCACCGGCCCCGACCTGGCTCGCCCTGTCCAACGTCCGCGCCCACGCGCAGCGCCTGTCGGGGGTGGTCGGTCCGCTGGCGATGGCGGTCGTGTTCGTGCTGACGTACACCTTCGCGCAGACCACGGTGCTCGCCGCCGCCACCGACGACACCCGCACCGGCACCCTCGCCCAGCACCGGCTGACCGCGCCCGCGCTGGGCGGCCTGCCCGCTGACACCCGGTCCGCCGTGCTCGGGCTGCCGGGGGTGCGGGCGGCGGAGCCGGTGGCCGCGACCACGGTGGTGTGGCCGTACCGGCAGTTCGGCGAGACGGAGAGCGAGGCGGTCACCGCGACGGTCCTCGCGCCGGGGGCGGCGGCCGTCCTCGACCTCGGGGTGCGCGAGGGCGGCCTGGACCGGCTCACCGGGAACACCGTCGCCGTCAGCAGCGAGGTCGCCGGGCCGCGCGGCGCCGAACCGGGCGGCAGGGTGCGGCTGGTGCTCGGGGACGGCGCGCGGGTCACCGCCCGGGTCGTCGCCGTCTACTCCCGCGGCCTGGGCTTCGGCCCGGTGGTCCTCTCCCGGGACCTGGCCGCCGGGCACACCACCGCCGACCCGGCCGCCCAGGCCCTGCTGGTGCGCACCGACGGTTCGGCCGGCGCCGGGCGCGCGCTGGCCGCGTTCGCCGCCGCCCGCCCGGGGCTCGCCCTGACCGGCACCGGCCGGGGCGGCACGGCCGGGCCGCAGACGCCGCCCGAGGTGTGGATCAACCTGGCGCTGGTCGTGGTACTGATCGGCTATCTGCTGCTCAGCGTCGCCAACCGGCTGGTCGCCGCCACGGCCCAGCGCCGCGCCGAGATAGCGGCGCTCCGCCTGGCCGGGACGACGCCCCGGCAGATCCTGGCGATGACCCGCCGGGAGTCGGCGGTGACCACCCTCGCCGCGCTGGCCGCGGGGCTCGCCCTCTCCGCCCTGCCCCTGGCCTTCCTCGGCCAGGGCTTCCTCGGCCGTCCCTGGCCGGCCGGCCCGGCCTGGCTGGTGCCGCTGACCGCCGTGACGGTGGCGGTCACGTCCTTCCTGACGGTGGAACTGCCCACCCGACGGGCGCTCCGGACGGCCCCGGCGGAGGTGGCGAAGGCGGCGTGAGGCGGCCGGGGGGCCCGCGATCGACCCGGAGAAGAACACCGTCTGAACAGCGGGCTGAAGACCGATCACATCCATGACTGCGCAACCTCTTGCCACTGTCTCGCGCGCCACTCTATCCTCCGGGGCGGAAAGCGCTTTCCCCCCGCGTACCGCACGAGCCGCCACCGATCCACCGCGGGGTGTCACCCAAGGGAACCGACGCGCCACGGAACCAGAAGGACGTACGCGACGACGATCCGCCGCGCCGCCCGCCCGGTTCCGCCGGTGACGTCCTCGACACAACGGGGAGCACGGCCGGCACCGCGGTCGGACCAGGCAGGTCCGCCACGGCACCGGCGCCCCACCCCTTCGTACGCACGCTCCCGCCGGCCGACGGGCGGTCCGGCCCGGCGGCGGGCGGCGACGGAGGGACGGGGCGGCTACGGCACCACACCCGCATTCCAGGCAAGGAGACGTCAGGATGAGACGACCAGTCGCTCTACGGCTGTCCGCGGTCACGGCCGTGGCGGCCCTCGCCGCCGCGATCGGGGCGGTCGCGTCGACGCCCGAGGCATCGGCCGCGGTCGGCGGCGCCACCGGTTACGCGACCCAGAACGGCGGCACCACCGGCGGCGCGGGCGGCCAGACCGTGCGCGCCACCACGGGAACCGCGATCCACCAGGCCCTGTGCGGCCGGGCCAGCAGCAGCACCCCGATCACCATCGAGGTCGAGGGCACCATCAACCACGCCAACACCAGCAAGGTCTCCGGCGCCAGTTGCAGCACCGCCGCCGGGGTGATCGAACTCAAGCAGATCAGCAACGTCACCATCGTCGGCGTGGGCGCCGGTGCCGTCTTCGACCAAGTCGGCATCCACATCCGTGAATCCAGCAACATCATCATCCAGAACGTGACCGTCCGGAACGTCAAGAAGTCCGGCTCGCCCACCTCCAACGGCGGCGACGCCATCGGCATGGAGAGCGACGTCCGTAACGTCTGGGTCGACCACGCCACCCTGGAGGCCTCCGGCGGGGAGTCCGAGGGCTATGACGGACTCTTCGACATGAAGGACAACACCCAGTACGTCACCCTGTCCTACAGCACCCTGCGCAACTCCGGCCGCGGCGGCCTGATCGGCTCCAGCGAGAGCGACCGCTCCAACGGCTACGTCACCTTCCACCACAACCTGTACGAGAACATCGACTCCCGTACGCCCCTGCTGCGCGGCGGCATCGCGCACATCTACAACAACCACTACGTCAGCCTCAACGAGTCCGGCATCAACTCCCGGGCCGGCGCCCGCGCCAAGGTCGACAACAACTACTTCGAGGACTCCAAGGACGTCCTCGGTACCTTCTACACCTCCGAGGCCGGCTACTGGCAGGTGAGCGGCAACATCTTCGACAACGTCACCTGGAGCAGCCGCGGCACCGACAACAACCCGGCCGGTCCCGACCCGCAGTCCAACACCACGGTCAGCATCCCCTACTCGTACACCCTCGACCAGGCGGCCTGCGTCCCCGACGTGGTGAGCCGGACGGCGGGCGCCAACAAGGGGCTGCGGGTCTCGGACGGCAACTGCTCCCCGCAGTCGCCGACCCCGACGCCCACCGACCCCGGGACGCCCACGCCCACCGACCCCGGCACCCCCGGCCCGAGCGAGCCCGCCGGCACCAACCTCAGCCTCGCCGCCGGCGCCGACGGCTCCAGCAAGGCGAGCGGCACCAGCTACGGCAACGTCCGCGACGGTGATCTGAGCACCTACTGGTCGCCGGCCGGCTCCACCGGCTCGGTCTCGGTCAAGTGGGGCTCCGCCACGGCCGTGTCCGCGGCCAAGATCCGGGAGGCGGCGGGCGCCACCGGCCGGATCGGCTCCTGGAGGCTGCTCAACGGCGACACCGGCACCGTCCTCACCTCGGGCAACGGCGCGGGGACCATCACCTTCCCCAAGACCTCGCTGAAGAAGCTCACCTTCGAGATCACGGGCTCGACCGGCACCCCGCAGGTGGCCGAGTTCGAGACCTACGCCGGCTGACGGCACCGCCACCGAAGCCCGCCCGGACCTCCCGCCGGAGGACCGGGCGGGCCCCGGCACGCCCGCCCCTAGAGGGTCGTGGCCGGCCGGACCACCGCGTCGGTACGGGCGGCGACGTCCTCGGCGGTGACCCCCGGGGCGGTCTCCACCAGGACCAGGCCGTCCCCGGTGACGTCGAGGACGCCGAGGTCGGTGATGATCCGGTGCACGCACCGCTCGCCGGTCAGCGGCAGCGCGCACTCCTTCAGGATCTTCGGGCTGCCGTCCTTGGCGGTGTGCTCCATCAGGACGATCACCCGGCGGGCCCCGTGCACCAGGTCCATGGCCCCGCCCATGCCCTTGACCATCTTGCCGGGGATCATCCAGTTGGCCAGGTCACCGTGCTCGGACACCTGCATGGCGCCCAGCACGGCGGTGTCGATGTGGCCGCCCCGGATCATCCCGAAGGACAGCGCCGAGTCGAAGAACGACGCCCCCGGCAGGACGGTGACCGTCTCCTTCCCGGCGTTGATCAGATCCGGGTCGGCCTCGTCCTCGGCGGGGTAGGGGCCGGTGCCGAGGATGCCGTTCTCGGAGTGCAGGACCACCCGCACACCGGGCGGGAGGTGACCGGGGATCAGGGTGGGCAGGCCGATCCCGAGGTTGACGTAGGAGCCGTCGGTGAGTTCGGCGGCGGCGCGGGCGGCCATCCGGTCGCGGGTCCAGGCCATCAGGAACGTACCGTCCCTCGTGTCGAAGACGTGGAAACAGTGAGGCGCTCGATCTGCTTGTCGGCGGCCTGCTCGGCGCTGAGCGCCACGACCCGCTGGACGTAGACGCCCGGCAGGTGCACCGCGTCGGGGGCCAGGTCGCCCGGTTCGACGAGTTCCTCGACCTCGGCGACGGTGACCTTGCCCGCCATCGCGGCCGGCGGGTTGAAGTTGGCGGCGGCCTTGCGGAACACGAGGTTGCCGTGCCGGTCGCCGCGCCAGGCCCGTACCAGGGCGAAGTCGGTGGTTATGCCGTGCTCCAGGACGTGCGGACGGCCCCCGAACTCCCGGGTCTCCTTGGGCGGGGAGGCCACCGCGACGCTGCCGTCGGCCGCGTACCGCCAGGGCAGGCCGCCCCGGGCGACCTGGGTGCCGACCCCGGCCGGGGTGTAGAACGCGGGGATGCCCGCGCCGCCGGCCCGCAGCCTCTCGGCGAGCGTGCCCTGCGGGGTCAGCTCCACCTCCAGTTCACCGCTGAGGTACTGGCGGGCGAACTCCTTGTTCTCCCCCACGTAGGAGCCCGTCACCCGGGCGATCCGCCCGGCGGCCAGCAGCACACCGAGCCCGCGCCCGTCCACCCCGCAGTTGTTGGAGACCACCCGCAGCCCCGCCGCGCCCTGCTCGTACAGCGCGCGGATCAGCACCTCGGGCACCCCGCTGAGACCGAAGCCGCCGACGGCGAGCGAGGCCCCGTCGGGAATGTCGGCGACCGCCTCGGCGGCGCTGTCGCGGACCTTGTTCACGTGCGGGTTTCCTTTCCGGTGGGGTCGGCGCCCGGCAGTACGGCGGACCAGCCGCCGTCGACGACCAGATGGGCGCCGGTGACGTAGGCGGCCTCGTCGGAGACGAGGAACACCGCGGCGTTCACGACGTCCTCGGGGACGCCGAGCCGGCCCAGGGGAATGTGCCGGGCGATGGAGCGCATCGGATGGTCCTCGGCGAGCAGATCACCGCGCGAGCCCTCGGTGTCGATCATCCCCGGGCTGACACAGTTGGCGCGGACACCGTACGGGGCACCCTCCGCCGCCAGTTGCCGGGTGAGCGCGATCACCGCCCCCTTGGACGCCGAGTGGGCGCTCCGGCCGTTGGTGAGCGAGCCGGTCAGCCCGGCGGTCGAGCCGACGGTCAGCACGCACCCCCGGCTGCGCAGCAGATGCGGCCAGGCCGCCCGCACGGTCAGCCACACCGAGTCCAGCTCGGCACGCATCGTGAACGCGAAGTCAGCGTACGGCTGTTCGCCGATCGGGCCGAAGCGCACGGCCCCGGCGTTCGCGTACACGATGTCGATGCCGTCGAACGCCGCCGCGGCCTCCGTCACCCACGCGCGCACCGAGTCCTCGTCGGTGACGTCCAGCGGACCGGGCGGCGTCAGGGCGGTGCCGCCCTCCCGGGCGATCAGCCGCTGGGTCTCGACGGCCTCCTCGTGGCGCAGGTCGCCGCCGACCACCAGCGCGCCCTCCGCCGCGAACCGCAGGGCCGCGGCCCGGCCCTGGCCCCGGGCGGTACCGGAGATCAGCGCGACCCTGCCCTCCAGCCTCTTCACGCGCCACCCCCCGCGCGCAGCGCGTCGGAGACCGACTTCACCCCGCCGTGCGCGGTCAGCCCGCCGTCCACCGGGATCTCCGCGCCGGTGATGAACGACGACTCGTCCGACAGCAGGAACACCACCAGCGGCGCGACCTCGTCGGCCCGGCCGGTACGCCCCAGCGGGGTCTCGCGGACGTTGGCCTCCTTGAACGCCGGGGCGGCGGAGGCGGTCATGTCGGTCTCGATGTAGCCGGGGTGCACCGTGTTCACCCGGATGCCGCGCGGGCCCAGCTCCAGCGCCGCCGCCTTGGACAGGCCCCGCAGCGCCCACTTGCTGGTCGTGTAGGCCACCGGGTAGTGCGCGGTGAGGGCCGCCGAGGACCCGACGTTCACCACCGAGGCGCCGGCCGGCATCAGCGGCGCCAGATGCTGGATGCCCAGCAGCGGACCGGTGACGTTGACGGCGTGCACCCGCGCCATGTCCTCGGGCCGGACCTCGCCGACCCGGGCCCGCCAGGTGATCCCGGCATTGTTGACCAGCCCGTGCACCTGCCCGTACGTCTCCCGCAGTTCGGCGGCGAGCCGCGCCCACTGGGCCTCGCTGCTGACGTCGAGGCGGCGGCAGTCCCCGTCCGGGTCCACGTCGGTGGCGACGACCCGGGCGCCCTCGCGGGCGAGCGCCGCCGCCTCGGCCGCGCCCTGGCCGCGGGCCGCGCCGGTGACGACCACGACCTTGCCCGCCAGCCTCCCCGGGTGCGCGCTCACGGCCGCTCCCGGGGATGCCGCCGGCCGGCCGGCAGCGGGACGGGCTCGACGCCGGGGACGACCGTGTTGGTCAGCGTGCCGATGCCCTCGACGGTGAGGGTCACCGTGTCGCCGGGCACGAGCGGCGGCGGGGTCTGCTCGCCGCGCCGGCCCCACAGCTCGGCCAGGCACCCGCCGTTGCCGCAGGTGCCCGAGCCCAGCACGTCACCCGGGACGACGCGGGTGCCGCGCGAGGCGTAGGCGACCATCTCCTCGAAGGTCCAGCTCATGTGGGACAGCAGGTCCTCGCCGACCTTCTCGCCGTTGACCTCGGCGGTCAGGGCCAGCCTGAGCAGTCCCTCGGCGTCCCGGAAGGGCTCCAGTTCGTCGGCCGTGACGAGGTGGGGGCCCAGGGTGGTGGCGGTGTCCTTGCCCTTGCAGGGGCCGAGGCCGACCCTCATCTCCGCCGACTGCAGGTCCCGGGCGGACCAGTCGTTGAAGACGGTGTAGCCGACGATGTGGTCGCGGGCCCGCTCGGGGGTGAGGTCGCGGCCCTCGCGGCCGATGACGGCGGCCACCTCCAGCTCGAAGTCGAGCACGGCAGAGCCGGGCGGCACCGGGATGCCGTCGCCGGGACCGTAGACCGCGTGCGGGTTGGTGAAGTAGAAGGTGGGCGCCGCGTACCACTGCTCGGGTACGCCCGCGGTGCCGTCCACGGAGCGGCGTACGCCCTCGACGTGTTCCTCGAAGGTGACGAAGTCCCGTACGGAGGGCGGCTGGAGCGGGGGCAGCAGCCGGACCTGGGAGACGTGCGGGCCGGGCGGCACGTCCAGAGCCGCCGCGCCGGCGGCGAGCAGTCCGGGCAGCCCGTCGGTCTCCGCGAGCAGCGCGGTGAGCGAGGCGACCCCGGGCAGCGGGTAGAGGGTGCCGTCCGCTTCCACGACGGCCACCTGGTGGCGTTGCCGGTACTCGTAGGCGGCGAAGCGCATGGGACTCCTGAGGCGAAGGTGAGGGGGGAGCCGGGGACGCGCGGGTGGCGGGTCCCCGGCCGTCGGCGGCGGTGGCTCAGACCGGCGGGGCGACGAAGACGCCGCGGTCGGGGTCGTTGAACGACTCCTTGGCGATCAGTTCGTTCATCGGGTTTGCGGTGCCCCACTGGTCGGTGACCTCGGGCCGGGAGAAGTCGTAGACGTGCGGGTGCCAGGTGTCCTCGTCCAGGAGTTCCAGCTCGGTGGTGTACTCCACGGTGTTGCCGTGCGGGTCGAGGAAGTAGGTGAAGGTGTTGTCCCCGGCCATGTGCCGGCCCGGACCCCAGATCTTCTTGTGTCCCGCGCGGATGACCCGGCCGGAGCCGCGCATGTACTCGTCGATGCCGCGCATCTCGAAGGAGATGTGGTGCAGGGCGGTGTGCGGGCCCTGGGCGATGGCCATCGAGTGGTGCTGGTTGCTGATCCGCATGAAGTGCATGACCTCGCCCATGTGCGGCGAGCTGAGCGTGTCCGACAGCGCGAAGCCGAGGTGCTGCTCGTACCACTGGCGGGTGCGGTTCAGGTCGGGGGAGTTGAGGACCACGTGGGAGAGCTTGACCGGGATGGCCTCCTTCTCCTCGATCTTGCGGTGCCGCCGTACCTCGACGTCGGCGGAGACCTCGATGGTGCGGCCGTCCACGTCGAAGAACCGGAAGCCGTACCCCCCGCCGGGGGTGTCGACCTTCCCGGGCTGGGTGATCAACTGCACGCCGCCCGCGAGCAGTCGCTCGGCGAGCGTGTCCACGTCGGCGGCGCAGGCGGCCCCGTAGGAGACCAGGTCCAGGCGCTTCTCGTCGGCCTTGCGCAGCCGGACGACGTAACTCTCGGGGGAGCCCTCGGCGGCCAGGAAGGAGATCCCGGAGTCCTCGCCGACCTTGGTCAGGCCCCAGACGCCGGAGTAGAAGTCGAGCTGCTTGTCGTAGTCGGGCACGGCGAGGTCGACGTGCCTCAGATGGGTGAGCAGACGCATGGTGTCAGTCCTTCCTCAGGAGGGCGGCGGCGTTGCCGCCCCGTACGGCGTGGAAGTCGGCCTCGGGCAGTCGGGCGGCGCGCAGTGCGGCGACCGGGTCCTCGGTGCCCATGTCGAAGGGGAAGTCGGAGCCGAGCAGCACCCGGTCGGCGCCGGCGGCCCGGACCAGCTCCCGCAGCACGTGCGGATCGTGGACGAGGGAGTCGAAGTACAGGCGCTTGAGATAGCTGCTGGGCAGGTGCGCGCAGCCGGACCCGGCGTCCGGACGGGCCGACCAGGCGTGGTCGGAGCGGCCGATGTGGGTCGGCAGATAGCCGCCGCCGTGCGCCGCGACCAGCTTCAGCCCGGGGTGCCGGTCCAGGACCCCGGAGAAGATCAGGTGGGACAGGGCGACGGCGTTCTCGGTGGGCTGGCCGACGGTGTTGGACAGGTACCACCGGTCCAGCCGCTCGTCGAGCGTGCACCCGAAGGGGTGCAGGAACAGGATCGCCCCGGTCTCCTCGGCCCGCGCCCAGAACGGCTCGTACGCCGGATCGGACAGCTCCCGCCCGGGGGCGTGGCTGGAGATCTCCACCCCGAGCAGCCCCTGCGCCAGGGCGTGGTCGAGCGCCTCCGGCATCAGCCCGGGGTGCTGGAGCGGGACCAGCCCGAGCCCCCTGAGCCGCTCGGGCGCCCCGGCGCAGTGCGCGGCGGTCGCCTCGTTGGCCAGCCGGTACACCTTCCGGGCCGTGTCCTCGTCCGCCCAGTAGTGGTAGTGCGACGGGGACGGGCTGACCAACTGCACGTCCACGCCCTGCGCGTCCATCGCGGCGAGCCGCACGGCGACGTCCGTCAGCCGCGGGACCCGCTCGCGGACCATCGGGCCGCTGACCGCGAGGGCCTCGGGGCCGTTGCGGCGGGCGTCCAGCGCCCGCGCCTCGGCGAGTCCGGGCAGCTCCGCCACCAGCGCCTCGACCTCGGGCAGCAGGACGTGCGCGTGCACGTCCACGGTCGGTGAGGTCACGGCAGCTCCCTGAGCATCGTCATGGTGCGGCCCATCAGGCCGGGTACGTCGGCGTCGCGGACCCCGTCGAGCTGCCACTGCCCGACCTGCACGGACGCCTCGACGACCGGGCGGACCCGGGCGACGCGCCGCTCGTGGTACGCCTGGAACAGCGCGTCGTCCCAGGTCTCGGCACCGGTCAGCATCTCGGCCAGCACCCAGGCGTCCTCCAGGGACAGCGCGGCGCCCTGGGCGAGGGTGGGCGGGCAGCAGTGCGCGGCGTCGCCGACGAGGACCACGCGCCCCCGGTGCCAGGAGCCCTCCACCAGCAGCCGGTCGAACCAGGTGTAGTTGACCTTCGCCGGGTCGGTGATGTGCTCGGTGATCTCCGGCCAGAACCCGCCGTACGCGCCGGACAGCCGGCGCATCTCCTCGGCGTACGACTCCGGCGGGATGGACGCGCGGTCGCGGTTGGCCTCGACGACGTAGGCGTACAGCGTGGTGTCGCTGGTGGGGCAGTAGCCGGCGATGTAGGCGGGCCCGCCGTAGGCCAGGTCGGTGCGGGTCACCCCGGCCGGGCGCGGGGCGGCGACGCGCCAGATGGCCATGCCGGTGGGCTCGGGCCTGTCGGTGATGCCGATCGCGGCCCGGGTGGCCGAGCCGAGGCCGTCGGCGGCGATCACCAGGTCGTAGCGGCCCTCGGTGCCGTCGGAGAAGCGCACGTCGACGCCGTCGCCGTCCTGCTCGAAGGACTCGGCGCGGGTGCCCAGCCGGACGTCGGCGCCGCCGGCCCGTACCGCGTCGATCAGGATCTGCTGGAGCCGCGGGCGCTGCATGCCGACGGTGGCGGGCAGGTCGTCGCCGCCGGTGCGCAGATCGGCCTGGACGTGCAGGACGGTGCCGTCGGGGGCGGTGATGCCGACGGCGTCGAAGCCGAAGCCGGACGCCTCCACCTGGTCCCACACGCCCAGTTCGCGCAGGACGCGCAGGGCGTTGCCCTGGAGGGTGATGCCGGAGCCGGCGGTGGCGTTCCAGTCGTCCCTGGCCTCGATCAGGTCCACGGCGAGGCCGGCGCGGCGCAGCAGGATCGCGCTCGCGTTGCCGGCCGCGCCGCCGCCGACGACGAGGACCCTACGGGGTGCGGTCATGGGGGAACTCCTTTGTTCCTCGGGTCACTTGACGGCGACGGGGCTGACGGGCGAGCCGACCGCGCCGGTGATGGGCAGGGGCGCGGCGGTCAGCCAGAACTCGTACACACCGTCCTCGGCGCAGTCCGCGGCGAGCGCGTCCAGGTCCCACATCTCGCCGATCAGCAGGCCGATGTTGGGGATGGCGACCTGGTGCAGCGGCTGGAAGGCGTGCTCGAACTCGTTGGGCCGGACCTCGAAACCCCAGGTGTCGGTGGCGATCGCGGCGATCTCGGTGCCGTGCAGCCACCCGGCCGTGGTGAACGACAGGCCGGGCGCGGGCCCGCCCGCGTAGTCGCCCCAGCCCTCGCGGCGGGTCCGGGCGAGCTGCCCGGTGCGCACCAGCACCAGGTCACCGCGGCCCACGGTCACCCCGTGCGCCTCGGCGGTCGCCGTCAGGTGCTCCTCGGTGACGGCGAACCCGTCCGGCAGCTCACCGTCCTCGCCGATCACCCGGCCCACGTCCAGCAGCACACCGCGGCCCGCGACGTGCGGGGCCATGTGCTCGATGCCGGTGACCAGGTCGCCCTCGGAGGTGACGACCCGCTCGGCCGGGCGGCCGTTCCACGCCTTGCCGTGGTCGAAGATGTGCCCGAGCCCGTCCCACTGGGTGGAGCACTGCAACGGCATCGCGATCACGTCGTCGGCACCGCCGATGCCGTGCGGGAAGCCCTGGTTGCCGAGCGCCGCGTCCACTCCGGTGTCCAGCATGGTGTGCACCGGGTTGGTCCGCCGCCGCCAGCCCTTCTGCGGCCCGTCCATGTCGAACCGCTGGGCCAGGCTGAAGCTGACCCCCCGCCGCACCAGGGCGGCGCCCTCGCGGCGCTTGGCCTCGTCGAGGAAGTTCAGCGTGCCCAGCACGTCGTCCTCGCCCCAGCGGCCCCAGTTGGAGTACGCCTCGGCGGCGCGGGCGATCGACCCCTCCGGGTCGTTGCGGTCCAGGGTCATGAAGCGTCCTCCGCGACACAGCGGGTGCGCTGGGTGCCGAGGCCGGTGACCGAGCCCTCCATCACGTCGCCGTCGCGCAGCAGCCGGCCCCAGTGCATGCCGTTGCCGGCCGGGGAGCCGGTGAGCACCAGGTCGCCGGGGAGGAGCCGGGCGGTCCCTGAGGCGTAGGAGACCATCCGGGCCACGTTGAAGATCATGTCCTTGGTGGACTCGTCCTGCATGGTCTCGCCGTTCAGCTTCAGCGTGACCCGCAGGTCACCGGTGTCGGCGATCGACTCGGTGGGCACGATCCACGGGCCCAGCGGTGTGAAGCCCGGCGCGTTCTTGCTGCGCAGCCAGTCGGTGCCGATCTGCGGCATGTCCCGCCGGAAGACCGTCGCCCGGTCGGTGAGGTCGTTGGCGATCGTGTACCCGGCGACGTACTCCAGCGCCTCCTCGACGGAGACCCGGTGCGCGGGCCGGCCGATGACGGCCGCCAGCTCCAGCTCCCAGTCCGGCTTCTCGGCCCAGGCGGGCAGCACCACGTCGTCGTACGGACCCGTGATCGCGCTCGGCAGGCCGATGAACACGTACGGCAGGTCCTCGGTGGCCCGCCGGTCCATGATCTGCGCGGCCTCCGCGCGCCGCTCCTCCTCGGGCCGGTCGTCGTCCGGCGCGCGGTGCGCGACATGCAGGTCGATGACATGCTGCCGGTAGTTCGCCCCCGACTGGAACACCTGCCGGGGCTCGACCGGGGCGTGCACCCGGAACTCCGCGAGCGGCCTGCGCGGCCCGTCGTCACCGGCCAGCGCCCGCAGCTTCGGCAGGGCCGACGCCCAGTCCTCCAGCAGGCCCCGTACGGTCAGCTCGTCGTCGGCGAGGGCGACCCGGAGGTCGGTCACCCGCGCGTCGGGGGTGACGAGGGCGGGAAACTGCGGCCCGTCCGGGGCCGAGAGAGTCGCGAGGGCGAACGATCCGGCGAAGAGCGCGGATACGGGTTCAGGTTTCACGGACATGTCCTCCTGATTGCGGTGTGACTAATCTGGACCCGCCACCCGTGATCAGGGAAATAGATTGTGTGGATCGCAGCCATCCACCTGATGGATTATTCCTGGTCGGAGAGCTACAGCAAAGGGAAGCCCGGTGAACCTGGCCCGCCTGGACCTCAACCTCGTCGTCGCGCTCCGCGCCCTGCTGGAGGAACGCAACGTCACCCGCGCCGGGCAGCGCGTCGGGCTCAGCCAGCCCGCGATGAGCGCGGCGCTCGCCCGGCTGCGCCGCCACTTCGACGACGACCTGCTGGCCCGGGTCGGCGGCCACTACGAACTCACCGCCCTCGGCCAGGTCCTCCTGGACCGCACCTCCACCGCCTACGACCTGCTGGAACGCCTCTTCGCCAGCCAGGCCGACTTCGACCCGGCGCGGGAGAGCCGCGAGTTCAAGCTGGTCGCCTCCGACTACGCCGTGGCCGTCTTCGGCGCCGAACTCGCCCGGGTCGTGCACGCGGAGGCCCCCGGTATCCGGCTGCGTTTCGCCCAGACCCCGCCCACCGTGGTCGACGACACCTCGGCGCTGCTGAGCGCCACCGACGGCCTGTTCATGCCGCACGGGGTGATCAGCGGCTTCCCCGCCACCGACCTCTACCGCGACCGCTGGGTCTTCCTCGTCGCCGACGACCATCCGGGCGTCGGCGAGCGGCTCACCCGGCGCGACCTGGCCGAGCTGCCCTGGGTCACCTACCAGCGCACCTACGACGCGCCGGCCGTACGCCAGCTCGGGATGCTGGGCGTCGAACCGCGGGTGGAAGTCTCCGTGGACAGCTTCCAGTTGCTGCCGCTGCTGGTGGCCGGCACCCGGCGCATCGCCCTGGTGCAGTCCCGCCTCGCCCACCTCATGGCACCGCTCGCCGCCGTGCGCGTACTGGAGCCGCCGTACGAGGCGGTGCCGCTGCGGGAGGCCATGTGGTGGCACCCCGTGCACACCCATGACGCGGCACACATCTGGCTCCGCGAGACGGCGGCCCGGGTCGGCCGGCGCCTGGCGGGGGAGCGGGAGCCGGAGGCCGGGCTGTGAGGGGGCGGAGGGCCGGGGCCGGGTGCCGGCCGAGCGGGGGAACCGCCGCTGCTCCGCGCGATGCCTACGCCGCCCGCTCGGGCGCCTTGCCGGTCACGGGCACGCCGGTGTCGGTGTCGACGGCCTCGGTGTCGGTGTCGGTGTCGGCCGGGTGTCCCAGGAGCCAGGTGAGCAGCGGGCCCGCCATCGCGGTCGTCACCACCGCCATGACGACCATGAGGGAGTACAGCTCCCGGCCCAGGATGTGCAGTTGGAGGCCCACGTTCAGCACGACGAGTTCGGTCAGGCCGCGGGTGTTCATCAAGGTGGCGAGCGCGGCGGCCGGCCGGCCGGGCATCCGGTGCAGCCGGGCGGCGGCGAACGCGCCGGCGAACTTGCCGCCGACCGCCACCAGGAGGATCAGCGCGAGGTCGCCGAGGCCGGCCGCACCGAGCCCGGAGAGGTCCACCTGAAGTCCGGTGACCAGGAAGAACACCGGCAGGAGCAGGGTGGCGCTCATCTGCCCGAGCCGGTTGTGCACCTCGCCGCGCAGACGTTCGGTGCCGCCGCGCGGCAGGACCACGCCGAAGAGGAAGGCGCCGAAGATGTAGTGCAGGCCGAGCCACTCGGTGGCGGCGGCGGAGAGCAGCAGCCCGGCGAGCACACAGGCGAACACGGTCGGCGTCAGCCGCATACCGTGCCGGTGGGCGGCGAACCGCCGCAGCAGGGGACGCAGCACGAACAGCATCCCCAGCAGATAGGGGAGGGCGAGCAGGATGCGCCACTGCTCGGGACCGGCCGCGTCGCTGAGGGCCACCACGCCGGCGAGCAGGGACCAGGCGAGCACGTCGTCGATGGAGGCGCAGGCCAGCGCGACCACCCCGAGCGGGGTTCGGGCCATGCCCCGGTCGGTGAGGATGCGCGCCAGTACCGGGAAGGCCGTGATCGACATCGCGATGCCCATGAACAGCATGAACGCCGTCCGGTCCGCGGTGCCATGACGCTCCATCAGATGCAGTGCCAGGACCGCGCCGAGCCCGAAGGGCAGCACGATGGAACTGAGCGAGACGGACGCGGCCAGGCTTCCGCTGCCCCGTACCAGGCTGCCGTCCCACTCCAGGCCCACGATGAACATGAACACCGCGACCCCGACCGCGGCCAGCGCGCTCAGCAGCGGGCGCACGCTGTCCGGGAACAGCACGTCGGAGATCACGCCCCCGAACAGGGTGGGGCCCAGCGCGACCCCCGCCAGCACCTCGCCTATCACCGCCGGCTGACCCAGCCGGCGGGCCAGCGCGCCGAGCGACCTGGCCAGCAGCACGATGACGGCGAGGCCGATGAGCAGCGACGCGGTCTGATGAGCGGTCATACGGTCCGTCTCCGTCCTTCGCGGCGCGGCCGCGGCGTCCCCGTGGGGCGGGCACGCCTCCGGCCTGACACCAGCCTTGCCACGCCGCCCGGACGGTGAACCCCCGGGGAGCCGGGCCCGGGAAGCACGAGAGGCTCGCGGGGGCGCACGAACGCGGCGGCGTGCTCCGGCCCGTCGAGGGGAAGCACCCGGTCGCACATATCCCGCACCAGGCGTCCCCCGCTCGCCCCGGCATCGACGGACGTCACAGGCGCCCCGCGCCTGTCCACGCTCCGCCCGGCGTCCCACGCGCCCCGCCCGGTGACCGCAACCCGCCTGCCGGGAACGGCCGTTGTTCCGCACGCCTCGCCACTTCGGGCGTTTTCCGTGCGCGAAATCGGCTACTCGTTCCACAAGGAGGGAGATTCCGTACGGCAAGCCACAGGCCCAGACCTCGCCACGGCAATCACCCAGGCCGGCCGGAGCCCGTGTCATGCGAACGATCCACAGGCTCCGGCCTCGTCCTCGCGGCGGCGTCGGAGACGGGGGGCGCCGTCTCGCGCGCTCCACGCGCCGGGAGGACGGTCCAGCGCGAGTCGTCGCGGACAGGGGAGCCCCGCGAGTCTCGCGCCGACGGCCGCCGTCCGACGCCGACCCCGGGACGGCGGCCGTCCGTCTCCCTCTCCCGGCCCCGCCCGGCACAGGACGGCCCGTGCGCGCGACCGGCCCCGGGGCGGCCGGAGACACGTAGGGGAGAACCCGCACAACTGTCGCCTCCCGTACCGGCCTTGCCCCGGAGCCGACCAGGGGACGGGGTCCTCCCCGCCGACGATCCCCGGGCCGGGTGGGCGGCGGAGGATGATCACATCACCCGTCGCGGAAAACCCTGGAGCAGCAGATGCGCGTCCGCACCCCCGTCCTCGCCGCCTCCCTCGTCCTGGCCCTCGCCGTCGGCCCGCTGGCCGCCCCGGCGCTCGCCGCACCGTCCGCCTCACCCGCCTCGCCCGCCGCGGCCGCACCGGACCGCTCGGACGGGCCCGGCACGGACGGCCCCGACGCGGACGCGCTGCGTGCCGCGATCGCGGGGCTGCCGGACGCGGACGCCACCGCCGCCCTGGTCCGGGTCGGCGGCACCGACGGCACCTGGCGCGGCAGCGCGGGCGTGCGCGACCTGCGCAGCGGCCGGGCGGCCGACCCGGACGCCCGCTTCCGCGCCGGTTCCACCACCAAGGTCGTCACGGCCGCCACCGTGCTGCGGCTGGCCGCCCAGGGCCGCGTCGACCTGGACGCGCCCATCCAGGGCTACCTCCCCGACGTGTTCACCCCCGCCTGGGACAAGCCGATCAGCGTACGGCAGTTGCTCAACCACACCAGCGGCATCCGGCCCGGCGACGGGCTCGGCACCACCTTCGCCGAGCTGTACGCCCACCGCTTCGACACCCTCACCCCGCGCCAGGTGGTGGCCTCGGCGATCGCGAAGGGACCCGAGTTCGACCCGGGGGACGACCAGCACTACCTGAACATCAACTACACCGTCCTCGGCCTGCTGATCGAGAAGGTGACCGGACGCCCGTACGCCGCCGAGGCCACCCGGCTGGTGCTGCGCCCGGCCGGCATGCGGCACACGTACTTCCCCGGCACCGACCCCCGGCTCCGCGGCCCGCACAACCGGGGCTACCAGTCGGTGCAACGGGCCGACGGCAGCACCGAGTTGGTCGACGTCACCGAGTGGAACCAGGCGGACCGCTGGGCGGCCGGCGACATGATCTCCACCACCGCCGACCTGGAGCGGCTGATCACGTCCCTGTTCCGGGGGCGGATCGTGCCCGGACCGCAGTTGGAGGAGATGTTCACGACCCCGCCGGGCCTCGACGGCGCCGCGCTCAGCGCCGGGCTCCAGCGCTACGAGGCCGGGGGCAGGGTGTTCTGGTGCAAGACCGGCTCCCGCTACGGCTACAGCGCCGCCGTCGGCGCGACCCGCGACCTCAGCCGCACGCTGGTGTACTCGGTCAACTCGACGGACGCCAAGAGCAGCGGGTCCAGTCCGGTCACCGACCGGATCATCGGCGCCGCCCTGAAGTAGCGGTGCCGGGGCGGCGGATCAGGCATGATCGGACCGCGGCCCCGCCGTGTCGGCACGGCGGGCGACTTGTCGGACACGGGCTGCGGAGGCCGGGATGGAAGACCAGGAACTGCGCCGGGGACTGGACGCGGTACGAAAGCGCGTCGGGGAACTGAGGCTGCGGGAAGCCTGGTTCCTGCTGGCCATGGGCCGGTTCGCCGCCGCCGTGCGGGCCGCCGAGGCCGCGAGGCTGGAGGCGGCCGGCCGGACCGTCCCGCTCGGCGCGCTCCGCGACATCCTGCGTGAGGCCACGCTGGTGACCTGTGCCGCCCGGATCGCCCAGCGGGAGTGGACGGCGGCGGACACGGCGGCCGACCGGTACATCGACCTGTTCGGCCGGGACGCGGAGACCGTCCGGCTGCGGGAGCTGGCCCGCTGGGGACGCGGCACCCTCGGTCCGGTCATGGTCTGGCAGGAGGTGACGGACCCCGAGAAGGAACTCGCCGCGTTCGACCCGGCCGCCTACGGCCGGGAGCACCTGAACCGGCTCGGCACCGGCCCGGAGGAAGCGGCCGGCCAGGAGCCCGCCGAGGAACCGGTGGCCCCCTTCTACGCGGGCGGGCGGGGCAGACTGCCGGTCGACGAGGACGCCCTGCGCGCGGAGCTGGCGGCCGTCACCGACGCGACCGGTGAGCGGGCCTGGGCCCCGCACGTCCACCGCGCCTGGCTGCTGATCGCGCTCCGCCGGTACGCGGAGGCGCTGGAGGAGGTCGAGGCCGCCCGCCGCGAGTTCTACGGCTTCCGGGGCCTGCCCGCGGACCGGCACTTCGCCGAGGCCCTCTTCGAGGAGGGCTGCGAAACCGAACTGGTCGCGGACATCGCGCTGGAGCGCTGGGACGACGCCGCCGACGCCGGGATACGCGGCCTCGCCGACCACGGTGGCGAACAGCGCAACCTCCCCCTCGTCCGCCTCGTCGCCGCCGCCCGCGGAACCGTCGGCCCCGACTGGGACACCTGGCGCCGCCAGCTCACCGCCTTCGACCCCACCCAGTACGCCCTGCACCACCTGCGCCGCCACCCGTACCGGTAGTGACGGCCCGTCACCTGCTCCACACCCTGACGTGATCCACCCGCGGATCGGCTCGGTGTGCTCGTCTCTCACAGGTCGTCGCAGGTCTCGCGCAGGTAACCGGGACGTCCGGCGGGCCGGACGTCCAGGTCGCGGCGGACGACGCTGATGTCGTCGCCCCAGCCCGCGCACGCCCGCTCCAGGCCCCGCTCGTCGTACTCGATCACCAGGACGTGATCGCCGAACGCGTCGGTGTAGGCGCCGCACTCCCGGTACCGGCCGCACTCCTCCGCCACGGCGAAGTCGAGGCCGACCTTCTCACGGTCCGGTGCGAGGTCGGCGGTGTTCTTCTGGCCGATGGCCAGGCCCCGGTCGTGGGCGTGCGCGGCGAGCAGCGTGAGGAACTCCTCGGCGTCACCGGCGCTCAGCAGCCCTTCGGGGGCGCGGGTGTAGCTGTCGTAGTTGTCGGGCTCGACGGCGTCGAAGCCCTTGGTGGCGCAGTCGTCGATCCAGCCGTAGACCCGCGCCGCGATCCGCTCGCGCTTCTGGGCGGTGCCGATGTCGAGCAGGGCCTCGCCCCAGTCCTCGTCCATGACGACCTCGCCGTCCTCGCCGTCCTCGCCGTCCTCGCGGAGGAGCAGATCGGTGTCCCACTCCCGCTCCGCGCCCGGCTGGGCCTGGAACGCGTTGACATAACAGACGCTGTAGAGGCCCCGGGCGGGCGACGCGGTGTGGTCCCGGACGACGACCTCCACCCCGTCGGGCGGGGCGTAGGGCCCGCCGAGCTGGTAGTCGAAGCCGGCACCCGCCGGCGGCGGCGTCACCGCGCCGCCGCCCCGGGAGTCGTCGGGGGCGGCACCCGAACAGGCGGTGAGCAGCAGCGCGATGACGCCGAGCACGGCGGCGGACGGACCGCGAAGGACACGATGGCGACGCATGATGTACGGGCTCCCGCTAAGGACATGTCCCCGCCTCGGACCCCGTGGCGGTCCTGGCGACTCGGTCCGGGCTTGCGGCGCGGGGCCGGCCTACCGGCTGGGCATGTCTCCGGGCCGGCACCTGCTCCCGGACACGGAAGAACCTAGTCGACCCGAAAATCGCACGTCAATCCGGTCCGATCACCACCGCGCCGCGCCGCACCGCGCCGCCCGCCGCGGCCCGATCCGGTCCGATCACCGTCGTACCGCGTCGACCGCCGCTCCCACCGGTTCCAGCCGGACCACCAGGCCCTTCGAGGTCGGCTGGTTGCTGAAGTCGGCCACGCTGTCCAGCGGCACCAGCACATTGGTCTCGGGGTAGTAGGCCGCCGCGCAGCCGCGCGCACTGGGATACGACACCACCTCGAAGCCCGGCGCGCGGCGCTCCGTACCGTCCGACCACACGCTCACCAGGTCCACCCGCTGCCGCTCGGCCAGCCCGAGGTCCTCGATGTCGCCCGGGTTGACCAGGACCACCCGGCGGCTGCCGTGGATGCCCCGGTAGCGGTCGTCGGTGGTGTACGGCACGGTGTTCCACTGGTCGTGCGAGCGCAGCGTCTGGAGCAGCAGGTGTCCCTCGGGCGCCCGCGGTGCCTGCCAGTCGTTGCGGGTGAACATGGCCTTGCCCGCGGCCGTGTGGAAGGCGCCCTCGTTGACCGGGTTGGGCAGCCGGATGCCGCCGGGCCGGACCACCCGCCGGTTGAAGTCGTGCAGCCCTACCACGATCCGGGAGATCCGGTCCCGGATCGCCCCGTAGTCGGCCTCGAACTCGTCCCAGGGGATGGCGGGCCGCCCCTTCAGGGTGCGGTCGGCCAGCCTGCACAGGATCGCCACCTCGCTGAGCAGCAGCCTGGAGGCGGGCTTCAGCCGTCCCCGCGAGACGTGCACCTCGCTCATGGAGTCCTCCACGGTGACGAACTGCTCACCGGTGGCCTGGATGTCCACCTCGGTCCGCCCCAGCGTGGGCAGGATGAGGGCGGTCTCCCCGCAGACGGTGTGCGACCGGTTGAGCTTGGTGGAGATGTGGGCGGTCAGGCGGCAGCGCCGCATGGCCTCCTCGGTGACGTCGCTGTCGGGGGCGGCCCGCACGAAGTTGCCCGCGACGCCGAGGAACACCTTGATGCGGCCCTCGCGCATGGCGCGGATCGAGTTCACCGAGTCCAGCCCGTGCGCGCGGGGCGGGTCGAAGCCGAACTCCTCCCGCAGCGCGTCCAGGAAGGAGTCGGGCATCTGCTCCCAGATGCCCATGGTGCGGTCGCCCTGCACATTGCTGTGCCCGCGCACCGGGCACGCGCCGGTTCCGGCCCGGCCGAGGTTGCCGCGCAGCAGCAGGAAGTTGACGATCTCCCTGATGGTGGGCACGCCGTGTTTGTGCTGGGTCACGCCCATGGCCCAGCAGACGATGACCCGATCGCTGCGCAGCACCTCGTCCCGGATCGACTCGATCTTCTCGCGGGTCAGCCCGGTGGCGCTGACGATGTCCTCCCACGCGACGGATCGCGCGTGCTGGGAGAACTCCTCGAAACCGGCGGTGCTGGACCGGATGAAGTCATGGTCGAGGACGGTGCCCGGACGGGCGTCCTCCGCCTCCAGGAGCAGCCGGTTCAGGCCCTGGAACAGGGCGAGGTCGCCGCCGATCTTGATGTGCAGGAACCGGTCGGCGATCTGCACGCCGCGTCCGACGACGCCGCGTGGCTTCTGCGGGTTCTTGAACCGCAGCAGCCCGGCCTCCGGCAGCGGGTTGACCGCGATGACGCGGGCGCCGTTGAGCTTGGCCTGCTCCAGCGCGGAGAGCTGGCGGGGATGGTTGGACCCCGGGTTCTGCCCCACCACGAAGATCAGGTCGGCGTGGTGCAGGTCCTCCAGGCTCACCGTGCCCTTGCCGGTGCCCAGGGTCTCGTGGAGGGCGAAGCCGCTGGACTCGTGGCACAGGTTGCTGCAGTCGGGCAGGTTGTTGGTGCCGAACGCGCGGGCGAAGAGCTGGAGGAGGAACGCGGCCTCGTTGCTGACCCGGCCCGAGGTGTAGAAGACCGCCTCGTCGGGCGAGTCGAGTCCGCGCAGCTCCGTGGCGAGCAGCCCGAGGGCGTCGTGCCAGGAGATGGGCTCGTAGTGGTCCGAACCGGGCCGTTTGACCATGGGCTCGGTCAGCCGGCCCTGCTGGTTCAGCCACTGGTCGGACCACTGGGCGAGGTCGGACACGGAGTGCGTGCGGAAGAAGTCGGCGGTGATACGACGGGTGGTCGCCTCGTCGTTGATGTGCTTGGCGCCGTTCTCGCAGTACTCGTTGCGGTGCCGGTGGCCGGGGGAGGGGTCGGCCCAGGCGCAGCCGGGGCAGTCGATGCCGCCGACCTGATTCATGGTCAGCAGTGTCACCCCGGCGCGCTGCGGCGAGGTCTCCTCCAGCGAGTACTCCAGCGCGTGCGCGACCGCGGGCACGCCCGTCGCCCACTTCTTGGGCGGGGTCACGGTGAGCTGGTCCGCGGCCTCTTCGCTCGGTGGCTTCTGCATCAGACGGGTCTCTCTCGCTCTCCGGGAGGTGGATCAGCCGGGCCGGGGGCCGGACGCGCCGGTCCTCGGCCGGGTCGGGGGCCGGGCGCGCGGGCCGGCGGGTCAGCCGACGGGCCAGTGCGGAACCCGGCGTTCGGGCGGATGCGGGTGCGGCGGCTGGACATGACCGTTGCGGATCGTGCCCCGCCAGGCCCCGCTCTCTTCCCCCTGGCCCTCGATGTACTCCTTGAAGTGCGCGAGTTCGGTCCGCACCAGGCGGTGCGCCAGCCCCGACGCGCCGACGAGCAGGCCCACCGGCCCCCGCCGCCGCGTCCGTATCCGCACGGTCACCGAGGTCCGCTCCGGTGCCGTGGCGTGGAAGGTCACCTCGCCCCGGTGCCGCCCGTCCAGGCTCCGCCAGGCCACGTACGCGTCCGGACGCTGCTCCACGATCTCCGTCCGGAACTCGTGGCGCAGCGGACCGGTCCCGATGACCCAGTGGGTAACGGCGGGCCGGACCTGCTCGACGCTGCGCACCGCGGACATGAACCGCGGGAAGACCTCGAACTGGGTCCACTGGTTGTAGGCGGTGCGCACCGGCACCGCGATCTCGGCCGTCTCTTCGATGGTGCTCATGACCCGCCCGTCTGCAAGCTCGTCCCCTCAGTGTCGCGGCCTCCCCGCCGGGCTGCCACCTGTCGTGGTCCGCCGCGGGACCCGACCGGACGGGTACCGCCGGGCCGCCGGAGTAGTCCTGCCGAGCACGGACCGGCCGCGCTCAGCTCCCGGCCGGGCTCAGCTTCCGGCCGGGGTCAGTACGACGAAGTCGGCGCCCGCCGGGTCGAGGCACACCGCGAGGCGGCCGACGCCCTGCGCGTCCTCCGGCCCCATCTGCACTCTGCCGCCGTGCCCGGTGACCTGGGCGAGGGTGGCGTCGCAGTCGGTCACGGCGAAGACCGGATGCCAGTACGGACGGCCGTCGGTCAGGGCGAGGCTCTTCCCGGGAAGCTCCATCACGCCCCCGTGCATCCGGTCCTCGGGCAGCCCGGCGGGCGTGATCAGGGAGTACGTGCCCCCGCCGCCCGGCAGGTCGGTGTCGGAGAACTGCCAGCCGAGCACGTCGCCGTAGAACTGCTTGGCGGCCGTCGCGTCGCTCGTGTACAGCTCGGTCCAGCTCAGCGAGCCGGGTGCGTCGACCAGGTCCACGCCCCGGATGCCGCCCGGCTGCCAGACGGCGAACTGGCCGCCCAGCGGGTCGCTGTACTGCGCCATCCGGCCCGAGTCGCCCAGGTCCGCCGGCGCCACCCGGACCGTGCCGCCGCCGCGCTCGACGGCCCGGGTCGTGGCGTCGGCGTCGGCGACACTGTAGTAGATCATCCAGGCGGGGCGGGCGCCCTCCTCGGTGAGCTTGCCGAGCCCGGCGACGATTCTGCCGTCCTTGCGGAACACGCCGCCTTCCGTGTCCCCGCTGCCGCCCATGGTCTCGAACTCCCAGCCGAACACCGCGCCGTAGAACGCGGCGGCCGCCCGGACGTCGGGTGCGCCGAGGTCGAGCCAACAAGGGGAGCCCGGGACGAAATCTGTGGTGATCATGGTGTGGTTTCCCTTCCACGGCATCCTCTGCTGTCCACACTCCCACCGGGCACTGACAATCGCCCGCGGACCACCGGCTCAGGGGAAGGCGAGAGGAGGAGGAAGGAAAGGGGAGGGAAGAGAAGGAAAGGGAAGGAAAGAGCAAGGAGGGGCGACACCCACTCCTTGCCACTTTCAACCTATAGCGCACGGGGGGCCTTGCGGCAAGGCCCTGGCCGTGCCGCACAATCACCGCCCTCGGCCGGAACTCGCGGAGGGCGTATCCATGATCGACGTGATCGTTGCCGGTGCCGGACCCACCGGTCTGATGCTGGCCGGCGAGCTGCGCCTGCACGGCGTGCGGGTCCTCGTGCTGGACAAGGAGACCGAACCGTCCGAGGCGCCCCGGGCGCGCGGCCTGCACGCCCGCAGCCTAGAGGTGATGGACCAGCGCGGCCTGCTGGACCGGTTCCTGGCCCACGGCCGGCGGTTCACGGCCGGCGGTTTCTTCGCCGGCCTCGGCGGCACCTGGCCGTCCCGCCTGGACACCGCCCACGCGTACGTCCTCGCCATCCCGCAGGCGGTCACCGAGCGACTGCTCGCCGAGCACGCCACCGCGCTCGGCGCCGAGATCCGGCGCGGCCACGAGGTGGTGGGGCTGGAGCAGGACGACCAGGGGGTGAGCGTCGAACTGGCCGACGGCACGAGGCTGCGCTCGCGCTACCTCGCCGGCTGCGACGGCGGCCGGAGCACGGTCCGCACCCTGCTCGGCGTCGGCTTCCCCGGCGAGCCCAGCAGGGTGGAGACGCTGCTGGCCGACGTGGAGCTGACGGCGGACCCGGGGACGGTGGCCGCCGTGGTCGCCGAGGTCCGCAAGACCCGGTTGCTGTTCGGTGTCATCCCCGAGGGCGACGGACTGTACCGCGTCGTGGTGCCCGCCGAGGGGGTGGCCGAGGACCGGACGATCCCGCCGTCCCTGGACGAAGTCAGGCGCCAGTTGCGGGCGTTCGCGGGCACCGACTTCGGCGTGCACTCGCCGCGCCGGATCGCCCGCTTCGGTGACGCGACCCGGCTGGCCGAGCGGTACCGGGTCGGCCGGGTGCTGCTCGCCGGGGACGCCGCCCACATCCACCCGCCGGCCGGCGGGCAGGGGCTCAATCTCGGCGTCCAGGACGCCTTCAACCTGGGCTGGAAGCTGGCCGCCGAGATGGCCGGCCGGGCACCGCAGGGCTTGCTGGGCACCTTCCACACCGAACGGCACCCGGTGGCCGCCGAAGTCCTCAGCACCACCCGCGCGCAGATGGAGTTGATGTCCGCCGAGCCGGGCCCCCGGGCGCTGCGCCGCCTGATGGCGGAACTGGTCGAGTACGACGACGTCAGCCGGCACCTGATCGAGAAGATCACCGGCATCGGCATCCGCTACGACTTCGGCGCGGGCCACGAACTCCTCGGCCGCCGGCTGCGGGACCTGAACCTCACGCGCGGACGCCTCTACGCGCTCACCCACCGCGGTCGCGGCCTGCTCCTGGACCAGACCGGCGGGCTCTCGGTGAGGGGTTGGGCGGACCGGGTCGACCACGTGGTCGACGTCAGCGAGGAACTGGGCGCCCCCGCCGTACTGCTCCGCCCGGACGGCCACGTGGCCTGGGCCGGCGACTCCCAGCAGGACCTGCTCCAGCACCTCCCCAGATGGTTCGGGGCACCCGGCTCCGCCACCGCCGCCGTTCCGGCCGCCGGCTGAGGCGGCGTCGGCCACGGTCGGCACCCCTCGCAAAAGGAACAGACATTCTGTTAGGCTGCCCGCCAAGCAGAATGCGTATTCTCTTTGTGGGGGTGTGGTGCCGCGACTCACCGACGCGCGCAAGGAACTCCGGCGTACCCAGATCGCCGAGGCCGCGCTGCGCTGCTTCGGCCGCAACGGCCTGGCGCGGACCTCGATCGCCGACATCATCGCCGAGTCCGGCCTCTCGGCCGGCTCGATCTACGCGCATTACCGTGACAAGGCCGACCTGGTCCGGGCCACCGCCCGCGAGGTGCTCGCCAGGCGCGCCGACGCCATCGGCGAGTACGCGGCCGAGCGCCCCCCGCCCGGCCCCGACGAGCTGCTCGCCCGGCTGGTCGCCGCGATCGACCCGACCGCCGCCCGGGTCGGCGTGCAGACCTGGAGCGAGGCGACCACCGACCCGGCCGTCCGCGACATCGTCACCGACATGACCGACCGGATGCGCGCGATGCTGCACGACCGCGTCACGGCCTGGCTCATCGAGGTCGAACACCACGACCCGGCCGGCGCCCGGGAGCACGCCGCCCCCATCGCCCACCGGGTCATGGCGCTCTACCAGGCCGAACTGCTCTACGCGGCCCTGCGATCGACGACCGAGGAGACCACCACATGACCACCAGGACCGCGGCGTTGGCCGACCGCACCGTCTTCCGGATCGGCTACGGAGCGTTACAGTTGGAGCGGTTGCGCGACCGCCGCGAGGAGGCCGTCGCCCTGCTGCGCCGCGCGGTCGAACTGGGCGTCGACCATGTGGACACCGCCGATTTCTACGGCTTCGGCTTCGCCAACGACGTGATCCGCGAGGCCCTGCGACCAGAGGACGGCGTCATCGTCGTCACCAAGGTCGGCGCCGTCCCCGACCCGGGCGGGCCCTTCCCGCTGCGGATCGCGCAGCGCCCGGAGGAACTGCGCGCCGCCGTCGAGGACAACCTGCGCGGTCTCGGCACCGACCGGCTCGCGGTGGTCAACCTCCGCCGCCTGGACACCGGCCCCGGGCTGCGCGCGGAGGGCGACCAGATCGTCGGCCTCGACGACCAGCTCGCCGTACTGACCGCCCTGCGGGACGAGGGCAAGATCGGCGCGATCGGCCTGAGCAGTGTCACCCTCGACGGACTGCGCCGCGCCCTGCCGGCCGGCATCGTCTGCGTTCAGAACGCCTACAGCCTCGTCTCCCGCGACGACGAGGACACGCTGCGGCTGTGCGCGGCCGAGGGCATCGCCTGGGTGCCGTTCTTCCCGCTCGGCGGGGCCATGCCGGGCCTGCCCAAGGTCACCGGGGAACCGGCCGTCCGCACCGTGGCCGCGTCCCTCGGGGTCACCCCCGCTCAGGTCGGCCTCGCCTGGCTGCTGCACCACGCCCCCAACGTCCTGCTCATCCCCGGCACCGCCGACCCGGCCCACCTGGAGGCCAACGTGGCCGCCGGTGACATCGCCTTCGACGCCGCCGCCCGCGCCGCCCTCGACGCCGTGCGGTCCCGCTCCAGCCAGGTCCCCCTCGGCTGACCGCGACCGACCGACCGCCGTACCGCACACCGGCACGCACCCCGGACACCGCACACCCGAGGAACAGCCATGCCCACGGCGCGGACCATGAAGGCGATCGTCTACCGCGACACCGGCGGCCCCGGCGTACTCCGGCTCGTCGACCGCGACCTGCCCGTGCCCGGCCCCGGCGAGGTGCGCGTCAGGGTCGCCGTGTCCGGGGGCAACCCGACCGACCGGCAGGCGCGTTCCGGTCTCGGCTACCCCTAGCGGTTCCCCGAGGTCACCCCGCACCTCGACGGCACCGGCACGGTCGACGCGGCCGGGGAGGGCGTCGACCCGGACCGGATCGGCGGGCGGGTCTGGCTGTTCATGGCCGCCGCCGCGGGGGCCCACCACGTCGTCGACCTCGCCCGCCCGCTCCCAGCGTCGGGGGACCGGGCGCCGGGCGCCATCACCGTGCGGGCGTCCCGGGGTTTTTCCGTACCGGGTGCTTGCTCATGACGGAGACCCGGTTGAAGGCGTTCATGGTGATGGCGACCCAGATCACCGCGGAGATCTCCGCGTCGGTCAGCGCGGCCCGCGCCCCGGCGTACGCGGCGCTCTGCGCGCCGGCGTCGGCGGGGTGGGTGGTGGCCTCCGCCAGGGCGAGGACCGCGCGTTCCCGGGCGTCGAACAACTCGGTGTCGCGCCAGGCCGCCAGCACGCCCAGCCGCTGGGCGGTCTCGCCCGCCCGCAGCGCCGCGCGGGTGTGCAGGTCCAGGCAGTAGGCGCAGGCGTTGAGCTGGGAGACGCGCAGGTTGATCAGTTCGACGAGGAGCCGGTCCAGCCCGGCCGCGGCCGCCACGCCCTTCACGGCCTCCGCGGTCGCGGCCAGCGCCCGGTAGGCGTCCGGGTGCTGCTTGTCGATGAAGACCCGGTCACCCGTTCCCACCGCGGTCGTCTCCGTCATGTGCTTCCCTTCATCGGGTGATCACTCGCTGATGGACCTATCATCGACGAGTGAATGTTGAAAGTCGAACGTTTCTTGGGGAGGGCCGCACCGGTGAGTAACACCGAGACACAGCCAGCCGAACTGCGCTGCGCGCCGGCGTCCGGCGACGGCGGCACGGCCGCGATCGAGGTCCTCACCGCCCGGGAGGTCCCGCTCGGCGGCCCCCGCGCGATGCCGGTGCGCCGCACCCTGCCCCAGCGCGCCCGCACCCTCATCGGTGCCTGGTGCTTCGCCGACCACTACGGCCCCGACGACGTGTCCGCGACCGGCGGCATGGACGTCGCCCCGCACCCGCACACCGGTCTGCAGACGGTGAGCTGGCTGTTCAGCGGCGAGATCGAACACCGTGACAGCCTCGGCAGCCACGCCTACGTCCGCCCCGGCGAACTCAACCTCATGACCGGCGGGCACGGTATCAGCCACTCCGAGGTGTCCACCCCGCGCACGACGGTCCTGCACGGCGTCCAGTTGTGGGTCGCCCTCCCCGAGGCCCACCGCGACACCGCCCCCGACTTCCAGCACTACGTCCCCGCCCCCGTACCCCTGGACGGCGGCACCGCCCGCGTCTTCCTGGGCACCCTCGCCGGGGACACCTCACCCGTGGCGACCTTCACGCCCCTCCTCGGCGCCGAACTCTCCCTCGACCCGGGCGCGATCCTCACCCTCGGCATGGACCCCGGCTTCGAGCACGGCCTCCTCGTCGACACCGGCACCGTCCGCCTGAACGACACCCCCCTGGACCGCGCCGACCTGGGCTACGCCGCCCCCGGCCGCGCCCGCCTCACCCTCACCAACACCGGCCCCGGCACCGCCCGTCTCGTCCTCCTGGGCGGGCCCCCCTTCGGCGAGGAGATCGTCATGTGGTGGAACTTCATCGGCCGGTCTTCCGAAGAAATCCTCCAGGCGCGCGATGCGTGGGTGTCGGGGGACCGGTTCGGCTCGGTCGAGGGCTACGACGGCGACCCGCTTCCTGCCCCCGAGCTTCCCACGGTTCCGTTGAAAGCGCGGGGAAACCCGCGCTGACCTGCTGAAATGCAGCGATCCGCTGGGGATGAGGGTGGCTGCTCCCGGCCGACTTCAGTCGGCCCTTCGCCGACCCAACGCTGACTTCACTGACGCGTCATCAGTTCCGGCTTGCGGTGGTCACCGCGGATCAGCAGTCCTGTCTGCGTTCGTCGCCGAGGCGGCGCCTGGCGCAGGTTGTAGAGACCGTCCGTAGGCGAGATGACCTCGCCGAACGTTCGGGCGTGGTCCAGTCCACCGTCGGGTGCCCTGTGCAGGGACAGGGCGGCCAGGCCCGGTGAATTGGTCTAGTCCCTACTTGGTCCAGACCATTGACCCGCCCCTCCGGCGGGCGCTATTCCAGTAGTCGGCAACGCCGTCCCCACCCCGGGACACAGGCCACCCCCTCCACACACCGGGACTGACATGAGACTCGTGCGTTCCTTCCGCGCGGCCTTCACCGCAGCCGCCACCATGGCGGCCGCAGCGGGCCTCGCCCTCACGGGAACCAGCACCGCACAGGCCGCGACACCCCTGCCGAACCACGTCTTCGCCCCCTACTTCGAGGCCTGGACCGGTGAGAGCCCCGCCGCCCTGTCCGCCCAGTCGGGTGCCAAGCACCTGACGATGGCGTTCCTGCAAACCGCCACCAAGGGCTCCTGCACGCCGTACTGGAACGGCGACACGAGCATGCCGATCGCCGCCTCTTCCTTCGGCGCGGACATCAAGACGATCCAGGGCAACGGCGGTGACGTCATCCCCTCCTTCGGGGGTTACACGGCCGACACGACCGGCACCGAGATCGCGGACAGTTGCACCGACGTCCAGCAGATCGCCGCCGCCTACGAGAAGGTCATCACGACCTACGACATCTCGCGGCTCGACATGGACATCGAGATCGACTCGCTCGACAACACCGCCGGCATCGACCGCCGCAACAAGGCCATCAAGATCGTCCAGGACTGGGCCGCGGCCAACGGGCGCAAGGTGGAGATCTCCTACACCCTGCCGACCACCACGCGCGGCCTCGCGGACAACGGCAAGGCGCTGCTGCGCAACGCGGTGAGCAACGGCACCCAGGTCGACGTCGTGAACCTCATGACGTTCGACTACTACGACAACCAGCCCCACGACATGGCGAAGGACACCCAGACCGCCGCACAGGGTCTGTACGACTTCCTCGCCCAGATATACCCGGGCAAGACCCCGGCCCAACTGTGGAACATGGTCGGCGTCACCGAGATGCCGGGCGTCGACGACTTCGGCAAGGCGGAGACCTTCACCCTGGCCAACGCCCGGACCGTGTACGACTGGGCGGTCGCCAAGGGCATCAACACCCTGTCCTTCTGGGCGCTTCAGCGGGACAACGGCGGCTGCCCGGGTGGCCCGGCCGCCGACAACTGCTCGGGCATCGAGCAGAACACGTGGGACTTCACGCGCATCTTCGCGCCGTTCACCAGCAGCGGCCCCACCAACCCGGCCAACGACTTCTCCGTCGCGCTCACCCCGGCCTCCGGGTCCGTGACGGCCGGTCAGTCCGCCACGGCCACCGTGAAGACGGCCGTGACGAAGGGCGACGCCCAGAACGTGAAGCTCAGCGTCAGCGGGGCCCCGGCGGGCGTCACCGCCTCCCTCAGCCCCACGTCGGTCACCGCGGGCGGCTCCTCCACGCTCACCCTGGCCACCACCTCCGCGGCGGCGTCGGGCACCTACACGGTCACCGTGACCGGCGCGGGCGCGTCGGGCAGCCACTCGGCGACCTACTCCCTGACCGTCACCGGCGGCTCCGGCAACCAGTGCACGGCCGCCCCGTGGGCCAAGGACAAGGTCTACAACAGCGGCCAGCAGGTCTCGCACAAGGGCCACTCCTGGAAGGCCAAGTGGTGGACGACGGGCGAGGAGCCCGGCACCACCGGCCAGTGGGGCGTCTGGCAGGACCTGGGCGCCTGCTGAACCGCCCCGTGACCCCCCACCGCGGGTGCCCCGACGGCGCATGAGGTGAAGCCTCGTCTCCCAGGACCGCTTCCGAGTGGTCCTGGGAGATCCGCGCGTCCGGAGCGGATTCCCGCCCGCTCCATCGGCGGGACCTGGTCGAACCAGGCGTCCCGCGCCCGGCACGTGTACGTGTCGCTCGGACCGGGGCACGTTGGTCGCCGCCCGGACTCGTGGGTCACGGCATGGACCGGAGAGGCGGGTGCTGTGTCGTCATCCCTGAGGGCTGGAGCAGTGGCGGCGGTTCCGGACCGGGGTCCTCGGTGACGACGACGCCGGCGGTCGCAGGGTCGAAACCGGCCGGCCAGCGAGTGTTCTCGCTGGCCACCGCGCCGGTCAGACGTGCCCGCAGAAGGTCGGCCGTGGTCAGGTCGGCGCCACGCAGGTCGGCCAGTCGCAGGTCGGCGTGGCGGAAGACCGCACCGCCCGCGTCGGCCTTGCGCAGATTCGCCTCGCGCAGATCCGCCTCGGTGAAGTCAGCGTCGCGCAGGTCGGTTTCGACCAGCCGTGCGCCTCGCAGGTCGGCCAGGACGCAGCGGGCCCGGCGCAGGGTCGCGGTCTTGAGGTCGGCGTACCGCAGGTTGGCCGAGACGAGAGAGGCCTGCGTCAGGTTGGCGTGGTACAGGCCCGCCGCCTCCATACAGGACCGGTCGAAGTTGACCTCGTGCAGCCACAGTCCGTCGCAGTCGGCCCGGCGCAGGTCCGTGACGCTGAGGTTGATCCAGGACTGTTCCCGGGGTTGCAGCAACAACACGCCGAGCCCGGTCAGCGCCACTTGGGCGTCGGCGGCGCGAATCTCCAGCGGCACGACGTCATTGATGGGCACGTCGGCGGCGGGAGCCTCCGGTCCGGCGGGCGGCCAGGGCAGGTGCGCACGCAGGTAGGCAGCCTGGATGGAGATGACGGCTTCGCGGTCGCGGGCGGAATGTTCCGCGATCCGCCACAGCGCGTGGAGCCCGCCGATGCGTGTCTCCAGCTTGTCACTGCCGAGCTGGTCGACGGCCGTGCTGAACCGGTCGGTGACATAGCCCTCCTGGGTGGCGCGCAGACCTTCCTGGCTGACGCGCAGTTGCCTCCAGGTGGCGTACGCGCCGAACAGGACGACCATGCCGCCCACGGCCTGCAGAAGAGTCGTACGGACGTCGTTCACCGCTTTGAGCCGGTCCTGGGCGGCGACGCTTGCCCCGGCGAGGTCGTGGTCGACCACGACACCCGGCAGGACGACGAGCACGGTCCCCAACGCGGTCAGCACCGCCGTTCCAGCCACCAGGGCCGCGATGGCACGAAGTCTCCCCAGCCGATCGCGCCACGGTCCGCGACCACGGCCCGGCTCTCCCGTCCCCATGCGTGGAACCTTAGGCGCCGCCCCATAGACGATCAACATGCGCTACCTGGTGGGACATGAACCCGCGCGGCGCGCGGCGCGGTCGGCGCCGACGTCAGGCGGCGACCACCACAGGGTGCGGCCGACGAGCAGCAGCCGGAGTCCCAGGGAGAGCGGCCGGAAGAAGCCGGGGATAAGTCGTTCTCCGCTGACGGCGCCTGCCCGCGGCCGTAGCGCACGGCCGCCGGTCAGAAGGGGCGGTGCGGGGCCTGCCCACGGCCCGCCGGCCTCCGGGTCTACAGCGGGGGCGAACACGGCGACGACGGCGGATGACGCTGTACGCCTGGTGGTGGCCATGAAACGGTCAGACGATGGTCAGCGTCGACAGATCGGCCGCCCTGGTCAGGCCGGTCGTCGTGCGACACGGCAGGGGATCGAGCAGACCGGGGACGATCTCGGTGGTGACGTCGACCGTCGACCCGGAGTACCGGTCCGCGGTGGCCGTCGCCGACGAGGCCGCGCCGAGCGCCGCGACCTGCACGGCGCCCACCCGGACCAGCCGGGCCCCCGGTCTGCGGGGGAGACGTACGAGTGGGCGGTCGGTCCGGTTCCACGTCTGCCCCAGCCACGCGTCGGTCCGGATGAGCGGTGTGCCTCGGGACGGCCGGGAGTGCCGTCCGGGGGCACGTTTCCGCAACCAGTGAGCCCTGTACCGGGTCCGGGCGTCCCGGGACGGCGCGCAGGCGCATGATGCGAGGCGGACCGGCGGCGGGCGGCTCGGCGGGGTCCGTCCGGTCCGGCCCTGGTGGGGCCGCGTCGGCCGCACCGTGGCGCGCCGCACGGAGGCGCCGCCCCGGCGCGCGGCCTCTGCCGTCCGTGTCACACCACGTGTCACACCATGGTGGCGCCGCCGACCCGGCGGGTCAGCTCCCGGGCGGTCCGCGCCACCTGGTCCGCGATCCGGGCGCGTTCCGACTCGTCGGCCGCGTCGCCGGGGAAGGTGACGGAGACGCCCGCGATCGGATGGGCGTGATGGTCCAGTACGGGCGCGGCCACCGAGGACAGACCGGGGGTGATCTCCCCCTCCTCGGTCGCGTGGCCCCGGCGCCGCACCTGTGTCAGCAGCCCGCGCAGCGCCGTCAGCGACGCGGGGCCGACGTCGTGCCGGAGTACGAACGCCGACCGGTCCGGGAAGATCGCCCGCACCTGCGCGGCCGGCAGTTGCGCCAGCACCGCCCGGCCGCTGGCGGTCAGATGGGCGGGCAGCCGCACCCCGACCTCGCTGACGAGCGGTGCCCGGCCCGGAGCGCGCTCCTCGATGACGTAGATGACCTCACGGCCGTGCAGCACGGCCAGATTCGCGCTGTACCCGGTGCGGTCGACGAGCGCGGCCAGCGGCGCACGCGCCAGACGCTGCAGGGGCGCCTGGCGCTGATAGCCCGACGCGAGTTCGAAGGCGCTGACCCCGAGGCCGTACCGTCGCTCCTCCGGCAGATGGACCACGAAACCGTCCGCCGCGAGCGTGTCGAGCAGGTGGTACGTGGTCGAGCGCGGCAAACCCACGTCGCGGCTGATGGCGGCCGCGGGGACGGGGGCCGCCTGCCGCGCCAGATAGCGCAGCACGGCGAGCACCTGGGCGGCGGCCGGGACGATGCTCATGCGCCGAGAGTAGAGCAGCGCAGACGCGGGCATCCGTCCGGGCGGAACCTGTCCGGGATCTCGGACCGATGATCGTCAAGAGTCTGGGATACCAGACACTAGCCGCGCGTTTCCCCTCGCCAATCCCTGCCGACCTGCGGCTTCATTGGTGCATGACCGTTGTTGTTGGTGTCGGCCCGCTCTCCGCCGACGAAGTCGTGTCCGTTGCCCGTCACGGAACACCGGTGGCCCTCGCGCCCGACGCCCTGGAGGAGATCGCCCGCAGCCGCCAGGTCGTCCGGGCCCTCGCCGACGACGCCAAGCCGCACTACGGCGTCTCCACCGGATTCGGCGCCCTGGCCACCCGCCACATCCCCACCGAACTGCGCGCCCAGCTCCAGCGCAGCCTGGTGCGGTCCCACGCGGCCGGCTCCGGACCCGAGGTGGAGCGCGAGGTGGTCCGCGCCCTGATGCTGCTGCGGCTGTCCACGCTCGCCACGGGCCGCACCGGCGTACGCACCGAGACCGCGCAGGCGTACGCGGCGCTGCTGAACGCCGGCCTCACCCCGGTCGTGCACGAATACGGCTCGCTCGGCTGCTCCGGCGACCTCGCCCCCCTCGCGCACTGCGCGCTCGCCGTCATGGGCGAGGGCCAGGTCCGCACCGCCGACGGCGTGCGCAAACCCGCCGCCGAGGCACTCGCCGAGGCGGGCCTCACCCCGGTCGCCCTGGAGGAGAAGGAGGGCCTCGCCCTCATCAACGGCACCGACGGCATGCTCGGCATGCTCGTGCTCGCCGCGCACGACCTGCGCCGCCTGCTGCGTACGGCCGACATCGCCGCCGCGATGAGCGTCGAGGGCCAGTTGGGCACCGACGCGGTGTTCGCCGCCGACCTCCAGGCACTGCGCCCGCACCCGGGCCAGGCGGACAGCGCGGGCAACCTGCGCTCCCTGCTGGCCGGCTCCGCGATCGTCGCCAGCCACGCCGGCCCGGAGTGCACCTACGTGCAGGACGCCTACTCGCTGCGCTGTACCCCGCAGGTGCACGGCACGGCCCGGGACACCCTCGCGCACGCCGAGACGGTCGCCTCCCGGGAACTGGCCAGTGCCGTCGACAACCCGGTCGTCACCCCCGACGGCCGGGTGGAGAGCAACGGCAACTTCCACGGCGCCCCGGTCGCCGCAGTGCTCGACTTCCTGGCCATCTCGGTCGCCGACGTCGCGTCCATCTCCGAGCGCCGCACGGACCGGTTCCTCGACCCCGCCCGCAACCGTGGCCTCAACGCCTTCCTGGCCGACGCCCCCGGCGTCGACTCCGGGCACATGATCGCGCAGTACACGCAGGCCGCGATCGTCTCCGAGCTGAAGCGGCTGGCCGCCCCCGCCTCCGTGGACTCCATCCCGTCCAGCGCCATGCAGGAGGACCATGTGTCCATGGGCTGGTCGGCCGCACGCAAGCTGCGCCGCGCCCTGGACGGACTGGGCCGCGTCCTCGCCGTGGAACTGTTCACCGCCGCCCGCGCCCTCGACCTGCGGGCGCCGCTGACCCCGGCGCCGGCCACGGCCGCGGTGCGCGACGAACTGCGTGAGACGGTCGCCGGCCCCGGCACGGACCGCTGGCTCGCGCCCGAGATCGAGGCGACCGTCGAGTACGTCGTCTCCGGCCGCGCCCTGGCCGCCGCCGAGTCGGCCACCGGACCGCTGCTCTGACCCGGCCGACCGCCTCCCGGACCCCTGGCGGGCCCGGGAGGCGCGACGGACGACCCACGGCGCCGCACGCCCGCCGGCCGGCGCCGGACGCCTTCGACGACGACCAGGCCGGGCGGGACGGCGGGCGGCGCGGTCACCTCACTTCTGCGCGGTGAGTTCGTCCAAGGTCTCGGTCAGGAGCCGCGGGTCCTGGGCGACGCGGCCCAGGGCCACCCCGTCCCAGTCGGCTTCACCGCGCAGCCGGGTGTAGACGCCGGGCACGACCGCTCCGCCGTAGACGAAGCGGACATCGTGGCCGACCGTGACGTCGCGCAGCGCGCGCAGTACCCGGCCCGCGTGCGCGGGGCCGGCGGCTTCGCTGCCGCCGATGGCCCATCCCGGCTCGTACAGGAAGAGCAGGGGCCGCTCCGGCGGTACGGCGGCCACGACCGTCCGTGCCTGAGCGCGGGTCAGGGCCGCCGCGTCCGACGCGGGGACCACGTCGGTCTCACCGACGCACACCACCGGGGTGAGACCGGCCCTGCTCGCGGCGGCGGCCTTGCGGGCGACGAGTTCGTCGGTCTCGCCGAAGACGTCGCGTCGTTCGGCGTGCCCGACCATGACGTGGGAGCAGCCGACCTCGGCGAGCAGTGAGGCGCTCACCGTGCCCGTCACTTCGCCGGTGCCCGGCGCCACGTCCTGGGCGGCGACGCCGACGCCGCTGCCGCGCAGCCACTGCCGGGCCGGCAGCAGCAGCGGGTGGGGCAGGCAGGCGAAGAAGGAGACACCGGCCAGCCGCTCGGCGTGCGGCAGCAGCAGGGTCTCGATCCAGTCCCGGGTACGGACCAGACCCATACGCATCTTGGTGCTGGTGAGACTGATGGGCGCGGGAGGTGTCGACATCGCGGCCTGCCTTCGTGTGGGGCGGGATTCCGGGTCCTGGACCGGCCGGGGCGCGGTCGTCATTCGAGGTTGGTGTGCCGGGCGTACATCTCGGCGGGATCGACCTGATGGATGCGCTGGAGGGCGAGGACCAGGCAGTCGAAGAAGACCAGGGCACCTTGCTCGAACAGGGTGCCGACGAACTGGGTCGACGCGTCGGGCTCGAAGTCCTGGCTGTACTCGGCCAGATGGACCCGGATGTCCGCCAGCGCGGCCAGCGGCGACTCCAGGTTCGCGGTGACGACGGCTATCCGGGCGCCGGCCTCCTTGGCCGCCTCGGTGCGCCGCAACACGGTGGGGGTGTGCCCCGATCCGCTGCACGCCACCAGCAGATCGCCGTCGGTGATGGCCGGGCAGGTGACGTCGGTGGTCACGTGGGCGGTCAGCCCGAGGTGCATCAGGCGCATGGCGAAGGCGTCGACGGCGAGTTTGGAGCGGCCCGCGCCCAGCACCATGGTCCTCGGCGCTTCGTACACCGCCTGCATCAGTTCTCTGGCCTGGTCCTCGTGCGCGCGGGTGAGCAGGGCCTCGATCTCCCGCAGGATCGTGCGGCGGGCGGCGGCGAGCGGTCCGTCCACGCCGACAGTCAGCGGAGCGGGAGCGGCGGGCTGGCTCTGTTGGTCGACCATCCGTGGTCCTTTCACATGTGCCGGGCGGGACTACCAGGTGTCGTGGTGAACAACGGTGTCGAGCTCCCGGCGAGGAGCCGGGCGGAACGATTCTCCGGTGGGGTGGGCCACGGCGAGCAGCGCGGCCTGGGTGACACCTTCCGGCAGGTCCAATATCGCGGCGGACTCGTCCGGCCGGGTCAGGTGCAGGGCGGTGACCGCGCTGGCCAGGGAGTGGGCCCGCAGCGCGAGCATCAGGCTCCAGACGGCGGGCCAGATGGACCCGTAGTAGACGGAGAGCGCCGCGTGTTCGGACGACGGCCCGTAACCGAGCCGGCGGAAGAGGCCGACGTGGTCGGCGGGCGGGGAGTCGAGACAGGGAACGATCATCACCGGGACCCGGTCGAGTATCTCCGTCAGCCGCAGGGACGCCTTCAGCACGCCGCGGCCGACCGTGCCGTCGTCCACCCGCTGGGTCATGGCCGCGAGATAGGGCCGGGCGGCCTCGCGGTAGCAGCGGGCGAGCGCGGCACGGCGGCGGGGGTCGGTCACGACGATCCAGTGCCACGGCTGCTGGTTCGACCCGTTGGGAGCCTGCAGCGCCGTTCGCAGTGCCGCGTGCACGAGAGCGAGGTCGACGGGACGGTCGGTGTCGAGGCGGCGGCGCACGGAGCGGGTGGTCCGCAGTATCCCCAGGACGGCGTCCCGGTCGGCGCCGGGCACCTCACAGGGTGCGGTGAAGTCGGTCATACGAGGTTCCTCACGCGTCTGTCCGAAGGTGCTGGTCGTCGTCGGTCTCGGGGGTCCGCGGACCTCGTCCTCGGCGGCCCTGGCGTTCCGGCGGGTCCGGGCGGCCTTCACCGGGGAAGGCTCCGCCGTCCTCACGGTGGCATCGGTGGTGGTCTCGTCTGGGCGGTCGGGAGAGCACGGGTGCGGCGGAGGGGCCGCGGATCGGGCGGATCGCCGCGACGGGCGATCAACTGCCGGAAGTAGTCGAACGCCTACTAAGCTTGTTCTTTATCTACCAAGATCTTCCGGGCTTGCCGATGGCCTTCAGGGTCTCGGGGCGTTTGACGGTCTTGCCGACGTCGTAGCGGGGTGC